>JAEDCX010000090.1 GCA_016293925.1 Lachnospiraceae bacterium
TTACAAAATAAGTATACGTCATTCCATGCAAGAAGTCTTATTCTGCCGGCATAATATGCACATGAAAATCACGCTGTAATGACGACAACAAAACGGAGAGGTATCTGACCAGAAGGTTTCTGCCTCTCCGTTTTCTATTCCGCAATTTTATCGTTTCTGATGCCACAGTTTCTCACACAACAGCGAAACAGGATGTAACTGCGTGGACATTGTATTGCAACACCGTCCCCTGTGACATACATTCCCGGAACTCATCCCGGATCTGCGCGATCAATTCCCGCACCGTCGTCATTCGATCGACTCTGTCCACATTCTCTCCACAGAAGAAAAGACCATGCTCCACATCCCCTGATACAGCCGCGATCAACGCCCTGCTGATACAATAGGGGGCAAGATCCCCATGGGGGCAAGCCCGCAGACAGTCATTGCATCTGTCCGGTCCGAAATGCATGCCATTCCGGATTCCTTGGATCAGGGGTGTATTCAGTGCCCGACCCGGCATACCGACCGGGCTTGCGATGATCCGGATATCCTCCGCTTTGGCATTCAGGATAACCTGTTTATATACATCACTGGCATCACACTCTTCGGTTGCGATAAACCTGGTTCCGATCTGAACTCCGCTGGCTCCCATCCGAACCATCTGCGCCATATCCCTGCCATCGAAAATTCCTCCGCCCACGAACACCGGTATCCTGCAATTGTGCTTCGCCTCGTAGACAGCCAGTTCTGCCAGTACCTCCGGCAGGATCTCCCCGGGGGTCTGTGCAGTCTTCTGCAATACTTCTTCCCGTTTGAAGCCAAGATGTCCGCCTGCTCCCGGTCCCTCGATCACGACGAAATCCGGCACGCGTCCATATTTCATATCCCACTTCTTACAGATCAGTTTCGCAGCCTTACCGCTGGATACGATGGGTGCAATTGCCACATCGATTCCCTCCACATATTCCGGCAGTTCCAGCGGAAGCCCTGCACCAGAGATAATCGCCTGCGCACCGGCTCCGACAGCTGTTCTTACCGCTTCTTCGTATCGGTTCAACGCATACATGATGTTTACAGCAACCATTCCTTTCCCATTGGCTCTCGTCAATGCCTTCCGGATCTCCTGCTCCAGTGCACGGCGATTCGCTTCCCGGGGATTCTGTGGGAAATCCGGCTCACGATATCCGGCATTCACCGAACTGATCACTCCCATTGCACCGCTTTCTGCCACAGCCCCTGCCAGGTTGCCAAGAGACACCCCGATGCCCATGCCTCCCTGTATAATCGGAACGGATAACTCTCTGTTTCGTATTCTCACAATATCCTCCTGCCACCGCAAACATAATCTCGGTTATCTTTATATGTTGTTTTGATTATTTCATCTTCGGTTTTTGAATAACCGCTCATACGTTATATTACTCCGCATGACGTGAACTGTCAAGTGTTTGCCGGAACAGTTCCGCAACTTCCTCAAGCTCCCTTAAGGAAAACATTTGCAGGAATGCAGGAAATCATGTATCCTAGTATGGGAACAGGACGACCAACAGTCCTTTATCCAAAGAAACAGGACATATGAACATACGATTGGCGAGGACAGATATGGAAATCACAGAATTCAGATTACCAAGATATCATGAGATCCCCAATGTGGGATTATATTTGGAACAGACGGTAAAATACATCAATCAATGCATTGAGCCCCTGCATGTAAGCATTACAGACTCCATGCTCAGCAATTATGTGAAGCATGGTCTGGTGGATCGCCCGGTCAAAAAACAATACAGCGCGGACCAGATTGCTCATCTTCTGTTCATCGCTATTGTCAAACAGACCTTATCCATGCAGAACATTGAGGATTTGTTTCAATTACAGGAACAGACATATTCTCCCGACATTGCCTACGACTATTTCTGTACGGAACTGGAGAATGGCATCCGGCACATCTTTTCCTGCACGCAGCCGCCTCATCCCGACGACATGCCACATGCCAAAAAAATATTGTACAGCGTCATAGCTGCCATCTCCCATACCATCTATCTGAGATATTGTTTTGAACAATTAAAAAGCACAGACTAGTTCCTGCTAATCTGTGCTTTTTACTGTTTCTACGCACTATATCCAACCTAGTTCTTCGTCAGCATCTCCGGTCGATACTTGCCTGCCTGAGCATTCCACATCGCGGCATAGATTCCCTGCTTTATGAGCAATTCCCCATGTGTTCCCTCTTCCACGATCCTTCCTGCCTGCATCACATAGATTCTGTCTGCATTTCTCGTGGTGGACAGACGATGTGAGATATAGATTACACTTCTGTCAGCTGCCATATGATCCATGGTACAGTTCAATTCATATTCCGCAATCGGATCCAATGCGGAAGATGGTTCATCCAACAACATCAGCCCAGCCTCCCGATAAAACGTTCTTGCCACCGCCAGCTTCTGTTCTTCCCCGCCGGACAACTCCGTTCCGTCATCATCGAATTCCTTCGTAATCTGTGTGTCCGCCCCATTCGGCAGCCACTCCAGCTTCCCTGCAAATCCGCTTGCGCGAAGTGCATCCATCAACCGATCGTCCCGGGGGACCCCTTCATCCATTGCCACATTCTTCTCTAAAGTCGTTGCATAGATCTGGAAATCCTGGAATACAACTCCGATGTAATTCCGATATTCTTTCAGGTCAAATTCTCTGATGTCAATACCGTTCAGATAGATTCCGCCCTCCAACGGGTCGTACAATCGCAGGATCAGCTTGATCAGGGTACTCTTGCCTGCACCGTTATATCCCACCAGCGCCACTCTTTCGCCGGGATTCAACTGAATATTCACATTCTCCAAAATCAGATGGTTCCTGTCATATCCAAATGACAGATTGCGGCATTGAAGAGTCGCAGGCCCCTCCGGCAGTTTTTGTTTCCCTTCATTTGCCAGAGTACTCTCACAGTCCAGAAACGTACGAATCCGTTCCATATACAGGCTCGTCTCCACCGCAAAGGGACCCAGATCCGTAAGCATACTGAAACCACGGCGCAATCCCGCCGCCGAATTATACAGAACAACCACCTGACTGTAGGAGATCACCCGATATACCGCTGCACGGATAATCAGATAGAGGACGTATACAATGTCCAGCAGGAAATCCGATGTCAGGTATTTCGCCGTGAATTTCAGCAAGAACCTTTTCAGTGCAACCCCCTTCTGCAGATCATACAGTTCATTCTGAACCTCATCAAACTTTCGGTGATAGTCCTTTACCACTGCTTTATTCAGCCGCAGCTCCTTGGCGTAGTCCTTCAGATAGAACACTCGGCGGATATAATCTCTCTTGTGTACAATCGGTATCTCCTTCAAACGCAGTTTATACCGGAGTTTGTTCTCCAGATTCGAGAAAATCGTCCGAAGTACAAAAGATGCCAATACAAACAGGACAGACACCACATCCTGGGTCACGAAGAATACACCGTAACAGATCAGCACGGTAGCGCTTCCGAAAATCATTCTGACGAGCTGTTCCGCACGTTCCACTGCCTTGTCAGCCTCTGAAATGACCATACAATAATCATTATAAAACTTCGGATTATCATAGTTCGCAATGTCCACATCTTTCGCTTTTTCGTACAGTTTATTTTTCAGACTCTGTTGCGCGATCGGGAGATATTTCAATTTCACCTTCTGCTCGTAGTTATTACTGATGAATGCCGCCGCGAAATCCAACACCAGAAAAAGAGCAACCACCTCTACTACGATCCATATGGACCTATGATGCTCGATGGCATCCAGCACCATAAAAACACATATCGTCTGTTCCAGGAAATTAATCAGATTATGCCTGATTGCCTCAATCATAATACTGATTCCCAGCACCGGCGCAGGGCCGAACAACACCCGCAGTGCATACAGGTTATTCGACCAGATCCTTCCTGCCCTCGCATGTTTCTTATCTGCACTCATCCGGCCACCTCCTCATCCAGAGCAAAGTAATTCCGCTCCTGAACTTTATACATGGCAGCATAAGTACCCTCTGCTCTCATCAGTTCTTCATGCGTTCCCTGTTCGATAATATGTCCTTCTTCCAACATCAATACATAATCGGCTTCACGAACACTGGATAATCTGTGCGAAATAAAAATACCGGTTTTCCCCTCCACCGAGTGGATGATACTGTTAAACAACTCATTTTCCGAAATCGGATCCAGTGCACTGGACGGTTCGTCGAAGAGAGCAACTCTTGTCTCATCCATAAATACCCTGGAGCATACTATTTTCTGGAATTCTCCGCCTGACAAAACTGCCCCATCGTCCGTGAATTCTCTGGTCAGCATCGTATGTATTCCGTTGGGCAACGATGCAATCTTCTCATAGATTCCCGCTTTACGAAGGGCCTGTATCACTTCCTCATCGGTTCCTTCCCGCCCCATCAGAACATTCTCTTTCACCGTTCCTGCGAAAATCTGATAGTCCTGAAACGCACACAAAAACAGTTTACGATACTCCTGAAGATGATACTCACGAATATCGACACCATTCACGAGAATGCAGCCTTCCGTCGGATCATACAGGCGCAGCAATAATTTGATTATGGTGGACTTACCTGCACCATTATGGCCCACCAGCGCAACCTTCTCCCCTTCCCGGATCGTAAATGACATATGGTCTATAATCATGTGCTTGTGATCATATGTAAAGCTTACATCCCGAAACTCTATACTGTGAACAACCGGTTCCGGCATCCTGCCATCCTGATTCTCCGGAATCTTCTCTTCATACTCCAGAAAAGAGCGCAATTCCGCTACCACCAGACCATTTTCGGAACAACTGTTATATGCCCGGATCACTCTGACCCACACCCAGGATGCCGTGACCATAACAGTGGTCAGAACCGCCATCTGGGAAAATGAAATCGGCTTCCCCGCAGCCACCAATGCCCGGTATGCACCATACAGCAGAATACCCTCGAAGATAATCACATAGGAGAAGATATATTGCAATATTCCGTAAAACATGGCTTTTCCATAATATTTCCTGTACACATTGGATTTTGCCTTGGTAGCATCATCGAAAATCCTCCGAATGACATTGAAAATATGATAGAGACGCATCTCCTTCGCGTATTTACCCAGATACATCACACGATTCACATAACTAATCCTGCGATCATAAGGTACTCCGTCCCGATATCTCCTATAATTGATTGCATTCATCTTCGGTGCGAAGATGAAATTCCCGGCCAACGGTGCAATCAGGAACAGAATGGTCCACGGATCAATCTCAATCATGGCAAGGCACGCCAGAACACCGCCTACCGTTCCTCCGATGATCTCAGCCACATAATCCACATTGGCCCCCAATTTGTCTCCGATTCCATCCAATGCAATCGAGAATTGATTATAGAATTCAGGGTTCTCGAAGCATCCCAATTCCACATTCTCTGCCTTTTCGTAGATTCTGCGGTACATCCGGCCATAGATCTTCGTATCCGCAAGCGGGAAAATCACTGTGTCGCACAGGTGCACAAAACCATTCAGCAACAGGCTCACACCACCGATGATCCCTATATTCATCAGAATCTCTTCCAGCGGGCTCTGATTCTGGATCGTTTCAATGACGAAACGCACGAAGTAAGCCGTATAGAATACCCACAGGAAATAGTCTGTGATCTGCCGCAATATGGCGCAGATGACCCTCGATTTGGAAAAAGAATATGCCGTCCTGATACCGTACCAGTTATTCTTCCAGATCTCCTTTGTTGACCTTTCTTTCTTCACAATCTCTTTTCCTTTCCTTTTGCTTGTGTATGATCCTTGACGGATTGCTCCTTTCTCCATTTTCATATCCATGCATGATTATAATACAGAACTGCTTTACGAGCAACCGCCCACAGACTAACCCCGTGAAACTGCATCCCATAAAAAAGCTTTCAGGAATCAACTTCCCTGAAAGCTTTTCCTATCTAACGCTTCCATTGTCACTTATTTCGGAAGACCAAAGTGAATCTTACGTCCTTCATATCCCAGGAATCCCTCTACCGGCCCCCAGCATGGATAATTTATCTCAATCAGTGTTACTGTATTGTCTTCCATGATGTCAAGACCATAGGCGTGACTTGGAATCTCACCCTCCAGCCG
>JAEDCX010000023.1 GCA_016293925.1 Lachnospiraceae bacterium
TGGATCCAACCGGAGGATGGAGTGAGATAGGCGGTATCGTCATCCACTGTAATATAGCGGTCGTTGTCATACAGATCCCCGAATCCGGTTTCCGCTTTATAATACAACCCGGTTTCGGAATCAAGGATGCGCTCGTAACCGAGTGTTGCGTCGCTCTGCTTCTGCGATATGACATCGTATGACGTATTTCTGGTTTCCCATGTATTCATGATCATATCGCTGATCTCGTTTGCCGCATTGTATATGTAGGAGGATGTCCCCATAACGGACTTCCATTGCTTCTGTCTCTGCGACAGGAAGCTGTCGGTGAAGCTCAGGCTTGCAAGGCAGTGATCGAGTACGGGCTGCCAGTCCAGGAACTCTTCTTCCGGTGCGGTTTCATAAATAACCGTATATGCGGACACGTAGCCTACATCGACAGTTCCTTTTGTATAGTCAAACATGTTCTTCAATACGTAATTATTCATTTCGGTAACCATTGCGGTAAACAGTCCTTGAATCGGTTTGCCGGTTACGGTAGATACTGCCTTGGCATTCAGGAGATCACCGTTTAATGCTGTCGGACCGATATTTTCCGTTACTTCAAAATCGGAATAACCGTAATATTCTCCTAACGCAGAGAAGAATCCGGCAGTGGATACATCGCTGACAACCGGATAATTGCCGAGTGTGTTGGGATAATGACTGTTATACCAGTCCCGGGCTTCTTCGGACTTAAGGCAGCCGGCACAGGAAAGGTTTAGATACATTTTGCGGTCCGCATTTGCAGGATCATATAGCTTGATGGCGTAGCTGATAAGGTCAACGGTACCGTCCGGAGGAAGTCCGATTTCTACGGCCCAGCCTTTTGGTATCTCCATGGAGAAATAACCGTTTGCGTCAGAGTATTTCACATATTCTACAGCGGCGCTTCCCGTCGGAGTGATGAGAACTTTGTCGGAACCGGGGTTGCCCGGAGTATTATTTGTATTCGGAATGTTCTCTGCCGTGGAGATTCCGTCGGTAAAGTTTTCCACGGCATCCTCCAATGCATCCATGGTCTCGTCGCCTTCCGCCTGAATATATTTCGCGTTAAAGCTGATAAGATCCTCTCCGCATTGGTATACCAGACGCAGAGATTCAACGGTGTATTCGCCGACCTTATACGTAAACAGCATTCCGGGAAGCGTTTTGTCGCCAATGGAATATTCTTTTACGGGGCTTGCGTCAATCAGATCCGATCCGTAACTTTCGATCATGTAACGGTATATGG
Source organism: Lachnospiraceae bacterium (assembly GCA_016293925.1). GTDB lineage: Bacteria > Bacillota > Clostridia > Lachnospirales > Lachnospiraceae > RGIG4034. The sequence goes on from JAEDCX010000023.1 coordinate 1,253, forward strand.
ATTCTTCGAGAAATTGCCCCGGTCCGATGGGGACATCCTCATATCTCCAAATCAAAACATAGGGAATGCTGTCGAATTGCTCGGTGTAAATATACAGGCCATCCTCGTCATCCCATGCAGAGGAGTATTCCTTCCGGTGTCTGGTTGAAAAATTCTGCTTCTCAGATACCGCAGTTACGTACGGAGATTCCGGTTCGGATTCCCCGGCAGACTGCGGATTCCCGTTGCTGCCCGGTTCGGATTCCCCGGCAGACTGTGGCTGACCGTTATCGCCCGGTTCGGACTTCTCTGCAGACTGTGACTTGCCGTTACAGCCGGTCAGAAGAGAGAGCAACAGGAAGAGATAAATGACAGTTGCATAGATTTTCTTCATTTTGACACTCCTTTTCTTTGGCTATTTGTCAATGGGAACAATATATCATCTGCTTTTTATTATACAAAAAGCCCTTTCAATATTCAAGAAGTGCAGGATCTGCTTCCGGACATCAGAGACCGGTTTTCACAACTTCGTTGTTTTCGGGAATAACTTTGCGGATGCAGAAGATACTAATAGTACATTGCAAACAAAAGGGCGGAACAGCGAATTCGTGAGCAGGAAAGGTTCCGACGATAGCGAGAAATTCAAAAAGTAGAGAGGTGCGATAATAGTATGAAAGCAACCGGTATTGTTCGAAGAATAGATGATTTGGGCCGGGTTGTAATTCCCAAGGAAATCCGTAGGACACTGCAGATTCGGGAGAGCGACCCGCTGGAGATTTTCACGGATCAGGATGGAGGAATCGTCCTGAAAAAATTTTCTCCCATAGGAGAACTGTCCCATCATGCCAAGCACTATACGGACAGTCTTGCGCAGGTGACAGGCAACGTAGTTGCGATCGCAGACCGAGAGAAGATTATTGCGGTATCCGGCGGATTGCGCACATTAATGGACAGACGCCTGAGCAGAGAGGTGGTGGAACGTCTGGATAACCGGGAAACCTGGCAGGCGGGAAGAGACGAGAGAAACTTTGCCAGGATCGTTACGGACTATGCAGAGACGTATGTCTGGGAAACGGTGGTCCCCATTCTCTGTGAGGGAGATGTGGTGGGCGCCGTAATCATGCTGGCTACCGACATCCGCTCCAGAATGGGGGAGCAGGAACTGAAGCTTGCCCAGACGGCAGCAGGTTTCTTCGGACGCCAGATGGAGCAGTAACCATATTCTTAAAAAATATATTTTCAGCCGTTTCTCCTCTTTTATCCATGCAGAAAATCTGTTACAGTGATAGTAGGCATGATGGGATGCCAATCGGATTGGAAATGAGGACTCCAACATGAAATACTATGAGGTAAATGAGCAGAACGTGAAGATACTGGGCCGGGCATTGCAGACGGAGAAGGGACTCTGGTGTGTGTATTCCGCAACCGGAGCGGAGTTTGTGACAAAGGCGACGAAAATCGAGATAACCCTTCAGGGGGATTCGGAAGCCGTTTCTGACAATGAACTGAATTACGTGCGGTATGCAATCTATGTAAACGGCGTGCGTGTCGTGGATGACAGACTGAACGAGGCGGAGAGAACCGTAACGGTGCTGGACACAGAGGAAGCGACAGAGGCAATTGTTACCATCGTGAAATTGTCCGAGGCTGCCATGTCTACCATGAGGATCTCCCGAATCGGCATAGAGGGGGAGAAGATTGCTCCGACGCCCGACAAACCCATGATGATTGAGGTGGTCGGGGATTCCATTACCTGTGGATACGGTGTGGAGGATGAGGACAGGGATCATCATTTTTCTACCGCAACGGAGGATGTAACCAAGGCATATTCTTACGGACTGGTGAATATGCTGGATGCAGATTACAGTCTGGTATCCGTAAGCGGATGGGGGATTATCTCCGGATATTCCGATGACGGGGAGACCAGGCGGACAGATCAGATGCTTCCGCCGTATTATGAGAAACTGGGGTATTCCGATGAGAACCTTGACGGCGTGAAACCACAGGAGGTGGACTGGGATTTTGGCAGGAGACAGCCGGATCTGGTGGTGATTAACCTGGGAACCAATGACAGCAGTTATTGCCTGGAGCATGAGGACAGACGGGAACTGTTTACGTCGGAGTATGTTCGTTTCCTGGAGAAGGTAAGGAGCTATAATCCCCGGGCGAAGATTCTGTGTGCCCTGGGTATTATGGGAGAGAATCTGTGTCCCTGTGTGGAGCGTGCGGTTGCGGACTATATTGCCGAAACAGGGGATGCCGGAGTGGAATTCCTTCCTCTGACGGATCAGCTGCCCCAGGACGGGTATGTGGCTGACTGGCATCCGACTACGGTGACCCACTGGAAGAATGTGAAAAAATTCGTGGCGAAGATTCGGGAGATGTTTCCGGAATGGACGGATAGCAGGAACCCGATCCGCCCGGATATCGATCCTGCAAAACCGGTGATCGCATTATCTTTTGATGACGGTCCTAACATGACAACAACCAGGCAGATGCTGGATCTGCTGGAGAAATATCAGGTACGTGCTTCTTTCTTCGTGATCGGGCAGAATCTGACGCCGATTACGGCAAACCAGACGAGAAGAGCTTACGATATGGGCTGTGAGATCCAGAATCATTCTCTGACCCATCCTTTCATGAATCGGTTGACGGGAGAGCAGATCGCTGCAGAGATTGCGGAGACAAGTGACAGAATCCGCATGGTAACCGGAGTGGAGCCGGGATTTTTCCGGCCACCGTTTATTGAGGTGAATGAGACGATGTTCGAGAACATTGATCTGCCGTTTATCTGCGGTGTCGGCGTGGAAGACTGGGTGCCCACGGTTTCTGCCGGGGAGCGGGCGGAGAGACTGCTTAGGGATGTTCATGACGGAGACATTATTCTGCTGCATGATCTGGAGGGGAATGTCAATACCGTGGAGGCTCTGGAAGCGGTAATTCCGGAATTCCTGAAGAGAGGCTGGCAGTTTGTGACCGTATCGGAGCTGTTTGCGATAAAGAAGGTTACGCCGACCACATCGACCCGGATTGTGTATTCCAACGCATTGCAGACCCGATAGAGGTCTGATAAGAGGAGTGTGTATGTCAGTGCCGAAATATGAATATCGGTTGCTACATATTTTTGTATTGATTTTTGCGGTATGCATGGTGGGGCTCGGCTTGTTTGTCGATTTCAACCCCACATGGTATATGAGCATGCGGGAGAAGATACTCATATACTGTACGCCGATGGTATTCCTGTTTCTGGATATGCGATTGACCATCTGTACGCTGGAGACGAAGGCAGAGAAAAGGAACATACAGCACAGGACCATGATTCGCATCTTTGCAATCTACGTCATTGCGCTGGCGACACTTCTGTTTCTGGGCAGTACGTTCCGCCTGGGGTTCTATGACAGGAATATCTGGAAGTCGAAGCCGTTTACTGCAGATCATTTCAAGATGTATTGCAATCTGAAGCCTTTTAAATCTGTGAATATGTATATGAATGCATTTCGTACCCAGACCATGAGCCTGCGTATTATCATTCTGAATGTGGTGGGGAACCTCATTGCATTTGCACCGTTTGGTTTCTTCCTTCCGGTGGTGTTTGGCAGCAGGATCCGTAACGTGGGAAGATTCCTGTTGGTAACTGCGGGTACGTCAGCGTTGTGCGAACTGATTCAATTCGTCACAATGGTGGGGCAGGCGGATGTGGACGATGTGATTCTGAATGTGCTGGGTGCGTTGGTGGTCTATGTCCTGGTGCACATTCCGCCGGTGAGAAGAGGAATCCGTAAACTTCTGCCTTACGGCGATTTCTGAAGAAGTATATCTTGACAACAGTCGGAAAACCGATATAATTCATAGTATCCGAATAGATTAGAATGACTATGACGAAGACAGTAGGATATGAAACGAACGCTTCAGCGAGCCGGTGATGGTGGAAGACCGGTGCCAGTAGATCGTACTCTGAACATCACTTCCGAGTCGCGGCCCGAAAGCATCAGCCAGTAGGTACCCGCCGTGGGTTTCACGTTACCAGACACCATATGATCCTCAAGGGGGGGAGTATGACGTAACAGGTGGTTAAGCGAGTTTCCTCGTCCTTTTACAGGACGGGGATTTTTTTACGCTAAGGAACCTTCATCCTATGGAGCAGTACATTCCTGCCGTTCAATTACACAGACAGAAAGGAACACGACATGTATCAGAAAGTATCAACCAGTCTTAATTTCGTGGAACGAGAGAAAGAAACATGCAAATTCTGGAAAGAGAACGATATCTTCCAAAAGAGCATGGAGAACAGAAAAGAGGGACCTACTTATACATTCTATGACGGGCCGCCGACAGCAAACGGCAAGCCGCACATTGGTCACGTACTGACCCGTGTTATCAAGGATATGATCCCCCGTTACAGAACCATGAAGGGATACATGGTTCCGAGAAAGGCCGGATGGGATACCCATGGTCTGCCGGTGGAACTGGAGGTAGAGAAACTTCTGGGGCTGAACGGTAAGGAACAGATCGAAGAATACGGCATGGAGCCGTTTATCAGGCAATGTAAAGAGTCTGTATGGAAATACAAGGGAATGTGGGAGGATTTCTCCAACACCGTTGGTTTCTGGGCAGATATGGATCACCCCTATGTGACCTATGACGACAATTTTATCGAGTCGGAGTGGTGGGCTTTGAAGGAGATCTGGAACAAGAACCTCTTATATAAGGGCTTTAAGATTGTTCCTTATTGTCCTCGCTGCGGTACCCCGCTGTCCGCACAGGAGGTAGCACAGGGATATAAGACCGTCAAAGAGCGTTCCGCAGTGGTACGGTTCAAGGTAGTTGGAGAAGATGCTTATTTCCTGGCATGGACCACGACACCCTGGACGCTTCCCAGCAACGTTGCGCTTTGCATGAATCCGGATGAAACCTATTGCAAGGTTGCGGCTGCCGACGGATATACATATTATATGGCGCAGGCACTTCTGGATAGCGTTCTCGGGAAGCTGGCTACGGATGAGAAGCCTGCTTACGAGATTCTGGAGACTTACAAAGGAAAGGATCTGGAATACAAGGAGTATGAGCCGTTATTCCAATGTGCAGCGGATGTTGCCGCCAAACAGAAGAAAAAAGCACACTTCGTAACATGTGACAGTTATGTTACCATGTCAGACGGTACCGGTATTGTTCATATCGCACCGGCGTTCGGTGAGGATGACTCCCGCGTGGGTCGTGATTATGATCTTCCCTTCGTTCAGTTCGTGAATGGAAAAGGAGAATTGACAGAGGAGACTCCCTATGCAGGTCTTTTTGTGAAAAAAGCAGATCCGGAGGTTCTGAAGGATCTGGATGCCAACGGACAGCTGTTCGATGCACCGAAGTTCGAGCATGAGTATCCTCACTGCTGGAGATGCGATACACCGTTGATCTACTATGCGCGTGAATCCTGGTATATCCGGGAAACCGCGGTCAAAGAGGATCTGATCCGCAACAACAATACGGTGAACTGGATTCCGGAATCCATCGGGAAGGGTCGTTTCGGTAACTGGCTGGAGAATATCCAGGACTGGGCGATCTCCAGAAACCGTTACTGGGGAACTCCGCTGAATATCTGGGAGTGTGAAGAATGCGGACATCAGGATTGTATCGGAAGCCGTGCCGAGTTGCAGGAGAAGAGCGGGAATGAGGCTGCCCTGACGGTAGAGCTTCACAGACCATACATTGATGAGATTACCTGCACCTGCCCGAAATGCGGCAAGACCATGCGGCGTGTTCCGGAGGTTCTGGACTGCTGGTTTGACTCCGGTGCAATGCCCTTCGCACAGCATCATTATCCGTTTGAGAACAAAGAGGTGTTTGAGAAGCAGTTCCCGGCGCAGTTTATCTCCGAGGCGGTGGACCAGACCCGTGGATGGTTCCATTCCCTGATTGCTGAGTCAACCCTGCTGTTCAACAAAGCCCCCTACGAAAATGTTATCGTACTGGGACATGTACAGGATGAGAACGGTCAGAAGATGAGCAAATCCAAGGGGAATGCAGTAGATCCTTTTGATGCACTGGAGACCTACGGTGCAGATGCGATCCGGTGGTATTTCTACATCAACTCAGCCCCCTGGCTGCCGAACCGTTTCAGCGGCAAGACCGTGCAGGAGGGACAGCGGAAGTTCCTGGGAACGCTGTGGAATACTTATGCATTTTTCGTACTGTATGCGAATATTGATTCGTTTGATGCAACGAAGTATACGCTGGACTATGATAAACTTCCGGTGATGGATAAGTGGCTGTTGTCCAAACTGCAGTCCGTGGTTGCGGATGTGGATGATCATCTGGAACACTACAGAATTCCGGAGGCTGCCCGTGCACTCCAGGAGTTTGTGGATGAGATGAGCAACTGGTATGTCAGACGGGGACGGGAACGTTTCTGGGCTAAAGGCATGGAGCAGGATAAGATCAATGCGTACATGACCCTGTATACGGCGCTTGTGACTATCAGTAAGGCGGCAGCACCCATGATTCCGTTCATGGCAGAGGATATCTACCGCAATCTGGTATGCTCCATCGACGCCAATGCTCCGGAGAGTGTGCATCTGTGCGATTTCCCGGTTGCCAATACAGCCTGGATCGATAAGAAGCTGGAAGAGGATATGAACGCCGTTCTGGATATCGTTGTTCTGGGACGTGCCTGCAGAAATAACGCCAACATCAAGAATCGTCAGCCGATCGGCAGAATGTTCGTGAAGGCGGAGAAGAAGCCGGATGACTTCTTTGTGGAGATTATTGAGGATGAACTGAATGTTAAGACGGTTACGTTTACGGATGACGTCAGAGACTTCACAACCTACACCTTCAAGCCACAGCTGCGTACGGTCGGACCGAAATACGGTAAGCAGCTTGGCGGAATCCAGCAGTATCTGGCAGCGGTGGACGGCAATGCTGCAATGGATGAACTCACAGCCAACGGCGTGTTGCGATTCCCGGTGGGAGAGGTGGAGGTTTCCCTTGCAAAAGAGGATCTCCTGATCGATATGGCGCAGAAGCAGGGCTATATGTCGGAGGCTGACAACAACATTACGGTTGTTCTGGATACCAATCTGACAGAGGAACTGATCGAAGAAGGATACGTATATGAGGTGATCAGCAAGATCCAGACCATGCGTAAGGATTCCGATTTCGAGGTAATGGACCACATTAAGGTTTACATGACCGGTGATGAGAAGCTTGCTGCCATTGTCCTGAAAAATGCAGATACAATTGCCGCAAAGGTACTGGCAGACGCTATCGTAACGGACCATGTGGAAGGAATTACCAAAGAGTGGAACATCAACGGAATTGATGTGACCATCGGTGTATCCAAGCAGTAGTTCAGAAGAAATCGACAGGTATTTGTGCGAAATCAAGTTCACAAATACCTGTCTTTAGGGTATAATAAGAGTGTTGGTGTCCGTGCGAGAGCGCGCGTGGGGGTTGCGACTCAAGTGGAATAAGGAGGGGCACGTATATGCCAAAGAAGACAAACGCAAAATTCGACAAAGATCTGTTCAAACGCTCCGTTGTGTACAATGTGAAGACATTGTTCCGTAAGACCATGGAAGAGGCAACAGATCATCAGGTGTTCCAGGCGGTTTCTTATGCGATCAAGGATCAGATTATCGACCACTGGCTGGAGACACAGGAAGCATATGAGAAGCAGGATCCGAAGACGGTATACTACCTGTCAATGGAGTTCCTGATGGGTCGTGCACTTGGTAACGATATCATTAACTTAAAAGCATACAAAGAGGTCAGAGAAGCACTGGAGGAACTGGGCGTGAATCTGGATGTCATCGAGGATCAGGAGCCTGACGCTGCGCTGGGTAACGGTGGTCTGGGTCGTCTTGCGGCCTGCTTCCTGGATTCCCTGGCAACGCTCGGTTACTCTGCATACGGATGCGGAATCCGTTACAGATACGGTATGTTCAAACAGGAGATCAGAGACGGCTATCAGGTAGAGGTTCCGGACGAATGGCTCCAGGATGTGAATCCGTTTGAACTTCGGAGACCGGAATATGCCAAAGAAGTACGCTTCGGCGGTTATGTGAAGGCTACGCCGGATGAGACGGGACGTATGCATTTTTCCCAGGAAGGCTATCAGGCGGTTACCGCCATTCCGTACGATCTTCCCATCGTCGGATACGGCAACGGTATTGTAAATACCCTTCGTATCTGGGATGCGCAGGCAACACAGAGATTCCGTCTGGATTCCTTTGACAAGGGAGATTACCAGAAAGCTGTGGAGGAGGAGAACCTGGCCCGGAATATTGTGGAGGTTTTGTATCCCAACGATAACCATTATGCCGGCAAAGAGTTACGTCTGAAGCAGCAGTATTTCTTTATCTCAGCATCTGTTCAGGAGGCGGTTGAGAAATACATGCGTAAGCATAGCGATATCCGGAAATTCTACGAGAAAGTCACATTCCAGCTGAACGATACCCATCCTACGGTAGCAATTCCGGAATTGATGAGAATTCTTCTGGATGAGTATGACCTGACATGGGATGAGGCATGGGAAGTTACAACCAGGACCTGTGCATATACCAACCACACGATCATGTCCGAGGCGCTTGAGAAATGGCCGATCGAGCTGTTCTCCAGACTGCTTCCCCGTGTATATCAGATTGTGGAAGAGATTAACAGAAGATTTATTGCCCAGATCGCGGCGACATATCCGGACAACAAGGATGAGAAGATCCGCAGGATGGCGATTATCTATGACGGTCAGGTGAAGATGGCCCATCTTGCCATCGTAGCCGGTTATTCCGTAAACGGTGTTGCAAGACTCCACACAGAGATCCTGAAAAATGAGCAGTTGAAAGACTTCTATGACATGATGCCACAGAAGTTCAACAATAAAACAAACGGTATCACACAGAGAAGATTCCTGCTTCACGGGAATCCCTTGCTGGCTGACTGGGTAACGGATCATGTAGGCAGTGAGTGGATTACGGATCTGCCGAAGATCAGCAAACTGAAGCTCTTTGCCGATGATAAAAAAGCCCAGCACGAGTTCATGAACATCAAGTATCAGAACAAGTTGCGTCTGGCTGCCTATATCAAGGAGCATAACGGAATTGAAGTGGATCCCAGATCCATCTTTGATGTACAGGTAAAGCGGCTCCACGAATACAAGAGACAGCTTCTGAATATCCTTCATGTGATCTACCTGTACAATCAGTTGAAAGACAATCCGAATATGGAGTTCTATCCGCGTACCTTCATCTTTGGAGCCAAAGCCGCAGCCGGATACGCCAATGCGAAACTTACCATCAAGCTGATCAACTCCGTTGCGGATGTTGTCAATAACGATCCGGTCCTGAAGGGCAAGCTGAAGGTGGTATTTATCGAGAACTATCGTGTTTCCAATGCGGAGATGATTTTCGCTGCTGCCGATGTATCCGAACAGATCTCTACAGCCAGCAAAGAAGCATCCGGTACCGGCAACATGAAATTCATGCTGAACGGTGCCCTGACACTGGGAACCATGGATGGCGCGAATGTGGAGATTGTTGAGGAAGTGGGCGAGGAGAATGCATTTATCTTCGGACTTTCCAGCGAAGAGGTCATCAATTACGAGAACCATGGCGGTTATGATCCGATGAGCATATTCAACAGCGATCAGGATATCAGACGTGTTCTGATGCAGTTGATCAACGGTACGTTTGCACCGAATGATCCTGATCTTTTCCGTCCGCTGTATAACTCCCTGCTGAATACGTTGTCTTCCTCCAAGGCTGATACGTATTTCATTCTGAAAGACTTCAAGCCATACGCAGAGGCGCAGACCAGGGTGGAAGCGGCTTACCGTGACCAGAAGAACTGGGCTCGCAGCGCAATTCTGAATGTGGCATGCTCCGGGAAGTTCACATCCGACAGAACCATTCAGCAGTATGTGGATGAGATCTGGCATCTGGACAAAGTGGAACTGTAGGCCGGCTGCCGGTCAGAAACCGGGAAGAATGGTATATCTTACCGGCATGAGGGAATGCCCGATTACATGAACAGAGTATTTCAATATCACATTACAACGGAAGACCATGATAAGACGATATCCTCTTTCCTGATGGAAAGGGGATATTCTTCTCAAAACCTGAAGGACCTGAAGAAGCAGCCGGGTAGTATTCTGCTGAATGATGAGTGGGTTTATATGAACCGAAGCGTACAGGCGGGAGACGAACTTCGGGTTATCGTGCAAGAGGCAGGGTCGTCGGAACACATTCCGCCGGTGCAGATATCGCTGGATATCGTTTGGGAAGATGAGGATATCCTGATTGTGAACAAGCCCGGACATATGCCGGTGCACCCCAGCCAGAACCATCATGAGGATACCCTGGCGAACGGGGTTGCGTATTATTATGCTTCCATGGGGCAGGAGTATGTATTTCGTTGCATGAACCGGCTGGACCGGGAGACAAGCGGACTCGTTCTTCTTGCAAAACATATGGTATCCGGTGCCATGCTGTCCCGTATGGTGATGCGGCACGAGATTGACAAAGAATATGTGGCGTATGTGGAAGGCAGGATACCGCAGGAGGGCTGTATCGACCGGCCCATAGGACGGGTGCCGGGATCTACCATTGAGAGACGGGTGGATGAGCTTCATGGAGAGCGGGCGGTAACTCATTATCGCAGACTCGCGTATGATCCGGACAGAGATTACTCCACGGTGCTGTGTCACCTGGAAACCGGGCGTACCCATCAGATTCGGGTGCATATGGCATCCATCGGTCATCCGTTACTGGGAGACGGTATCTATAACCCGGAGAATCACCAGACCGTCCGGCAGGCACTGCACTGCAGACGAATTCGGTTCCGCCATCCCATCACCGGTGCGATCATTGATGTATCCGGAGAGATGCCGGCGGATTTGCGAATGTGAGTTATGTTTTTGTACGGATCGAATTGTGTTAGATAATTGCCGCGATTTCCACGTTAAATTCCTGGGTCAGATCAATGTAATTGGAGCCGCATTTGATCGTTGGCCGGGAAGGATCCTGCGGATTGAAGTAAATGATATCGCCCTCCACGCCGTTGCTGAGGCGGACCCGGTTGCCCATGTAGGTATCAACAATATTCTTCATGAAAGGAAGAATCACGGTAGGATCATACTTGGCCAGCCCCTCGGATACGAAGATGGCCAGGACCTTGAAAGGACATAACGGTCCGCGGTACACACGGGCACTGGTCATGGCTTCATATACGTCTGCCACCGCAACGATTCTGGCGAAGGGATCAATCTTCTCGTTGGCAAGTCCCAACGGATATCCGGTACCGTCGAACCGTTCATGATGCATCAGGGCTGCATTCTTCACATGCTCGTTGACATTGCAGTTCTTGAGCAGGTTATACCCTTCGATGGCGTGGGTTTTCACGATATTGTATTCATTGGCGGTCAGTTTGGCGGGCTTTTTGATGATATTGTCAGGAATCTTCATCTTGCCCATATCATGCAGGAGACCTGCCAGAGTTGCCGTCTGGATGTCCTCTTCCGACAGACGCATCCAGCCTGCCAGTACGTTACAGATCAGTGCAACATTCAGGGAATGCGCATAGGTAAGATCGTCGTAGTTACGCATATTGTGCAGCATGGAGAAAACATTGATTCTGCCATTTTTCCCATCCAGTAGATTCAGTGCGTGCTGCAACAGGTGGGGAGCATCCAGATCTGCATTCAATTCCACGATCTGATTAATGTCTATCTTGAAATCATCTATGGTATTCTCGAACTTCTGTTTATACTCTTTGAATTCTTCACTTGCCTGTATTCTCTGGGAGAAAGACAGATTATCATCAGGAGTCTCCGGTGCACTGATCTCATCTTCCACGCGGATGCTGAGAATAGAGTAGAATTCCAGCTTGGTGATGCTCTTGTCCGTCAGAACCAGACCCTTGGGAAGGATCAGATGGTTACTGTATGTATATATGTCCTCAGCCGTTATCATTCCGGGCACCAGATTTTCCGTGGATACTCGTTTCATGAAGTCTCCTCTTTGTAACATTGATTTATATATATTATATTTTTTTTGTACATCGATGTCAATGAAAGGAATTGACAGAGGAGAGGTTATCATGTATTCTTAAACTAGATAGTACAATTCCATATTGATATTCACTCTTATTCAGAGTGGTGGAGGTACATAGGACCTGTGAAGCCACGGCAACCCCGTAAGACGGAAGGTGCCAACCTGAGCGATATACCCTGTTTCATCAGCAGGACGAACAATAAGAGGATTTGATTATCTGATACCAGTCGAGTCCGCTTATACAGCGGATTTTTTTTCGCAGATTCTCACGGATTCCCGCAGGTGATTCCTGAGAGAAGTACGGAAGAATGATGCGATATGCAGAAAGGAAAACAAGATGGAGAAAAGATTATTTACATCCGAATCCGTAACAGAAGGACATCCGGATAAGGTATGCGACGCAGTGTCGGATGCCATTCTGGACGCATGCATGGCGCAGGATCCCATGAGCCGCGTTGCATGTGAGACAGCAGCCTGCACAGGCTTTGTTCTGGTGACAGGTGAGATTACAACCAAGGCGACGCTGGATATCCCGGCAATCGTCCGGAAAACCGTTCTGGAGATCGGCTATGACGCCGGAGAGAAAGGAATTGATGGAAATTCCTGTGCGGTTATGGTAGCGCTTGACCGGCAGTCTGGGGATATTGCCATGGGAGTGGACAAGGCTCTGGAGGCGAAAACAGGAGAGCTGACAGACGATTTGAACACAGGTGCCGGAGATCAGGGTATGATGTTCGGTTATGCTACCAACGAGACGCCTGAATATATGCCTTTCCCGATCGAACTTGCCCATAAACTGGCACTTCAGCTGACCAAGGTTCGGAAGGACGGGACGCTCAAATATTTAAGACCGGACGGTAAGACACAGGTTTCCGTTGAGTACGACGAGGCCGGCAAACCGCTGCGTCTGGAGGCTGTGGTATGTTCTACCCAGCATGATCCGGATGTGTCACAGGAGCAGATTCACGCCGATATCAGGAAATATGTGTTGGATCCGATTCTGCCGAAGAATATGGTAGACGAGAATACGAAAATCTTTATCAACCCGACAGGGCGGTTCGTCATCGGCGGTCCGCATGGGGATGCGGGACTGACCGGACGGAAGATTATTGTGGATACCTACGGCGGATATGCCCGTCACGGCGGCGGTGCTTTCTCCGGTAAGGACTGCACCAAGGTGGACAGAAGTGCTGCATATGCGGCCAGATATGTTGCGAAAAACATTGTGGCAGCAGGTCTTGCCAACAAGTGTGAGATTCAGTTGTCTTATGCCATCGGAGTTGCACATCCGACCTCTGTTATGGTAGATACCTTCGGAACCGGTAAGATCTCGGACGAGAAACTGGTTGATATCGTCCGCGAGAATTTTGATCTTCGTCCTGCGGGAATCATCAGAATGTTAGATCTTCGTCGACCGATTTACAAGCAGACGTCTGCGTACGGACATTTCGGTCGTAACGATCTGGATCTTCCCTGGGAGAAACTGGATAAGGTGGATGTATTGAAGCAGTATCTGTAAGAGTGTTCATGCATCTTTGATACGGACGCATCCGGCAAAATGTTGCAGGGTACAGAAGCATCGGAAAATCGTTTGCCACAGGTGGCAGCAGTTTTCCGATGCTATTTTTTTTGACTGGGACATGCATCTGTGATACATTAAAAGTGGTGTATTTCTGCAGAAAGGACGGTAGGAGATCATGGCGTTTGCGCATCTGCATGTTCATACGGAATTCAGTCTTCTGGACGGCTCCAACAAAATCACGGAATATGTGAAAAGAGTAAAAGAACTGGGCATGACCGCAGCGGCGATTACGGATCATGGCGTGATGTATGGTGTGATTGATTTCTACCGGGCGGCAAAGGAAGCAGGAATCAATCCTATTATTGGATGCGAGGTGTATGTTGCGCCCAACTCCAGATTCGATAAAGAACCGACCGGAGGAGAAGACCGGTACCATCATCTGGTGCTGTTAGCGGAGAATAATCAGGGGTATTCGAACCTGATGAAAATTGTATCCAAAGGATTTACGGAAGGGTATTATTATAAACCCCGTGTGGACATGGAGGTACTGCAGGAATATCACGAAGGAATCATTGCCCTGTCTGCCTGCCTTGCAGGGGAGATTCCCCGTTATATTCAGAAGGGTCTGATTGACGAGGCGGAGAAGGCGGCACTGCGGTATGAGGCGTGCTTTGGAAAGGGTAATTTTTTCCTGGAACTGCAGGATCATGGGATTCCGGAACAGAAGACGGTCAATGCTGCGTTGCTGCGGATGAGCACGAAGCTGGCGATTCCGCTTGTGTGCACCAACGACTGTCATTATACCTACGCGGAGGATGCAGAGGCACACGATATTCTGCTCTGTATCCAGACCGGTAAAAAAGTAGCGGATGAGGACCGGATGCGTTATGAAGGCGGTCAGTATTATGTGAAGAGTGAAGCAGAGATGAATCTCCTGTTCCCGTATGCACTGGAGGCTCTGGAGAATACCCAGAAGATTGCGGACAGATGTCATGTGGAGATCGAATTCGGCAAGACGAAGCTGCCCCATTACGAGGTGCCGGAGGGTTATGATTCCTGGACCTACCTGAACCGGTTGTGTACGGACGGACTGCGGGAGCGATATCCTGAGGACACCGGTGCCCTGCGGGAGCGGCTGGATTATGAGCTGGGTGTCATCCGGCAGATGGGCTATGTGGATTATTTCCTGATCGTGTGGGATTTCATCAATTACGCCAAGGAGCATGATATTGCAGTGGGACCGGGACGGGGAAGTGCGGCCGGCAGTATCGTTTCCTATTGCCTGAAGATTACGGATATCGATCCGGTCAAATATAACCTGCTGTTTGAGCGTTTCCTGAATCCGGAACGAGTATCCATGCCGGATATTGACGTGGATTTCTGCTATGAGAGACGGCAGGAAGTCATTGATTATGTCAGCCGGAAGTACGGGGCGGAGAAGGTGGTGCAGATTGTCACCTTCGGTACGCTGTTGGCCAAGGGTGTGATCAGGGACGTGGCGAGGGTAATGGATCTGCCCTATGCATTTGCGGATCAGATCGCGAAGATGATTCCCAATGAACTGGGCATTACGCTGGATCTGGCGCTTCAGAAGAATCCGGAATTCCGCAAATTGTATCAGGAAGACGAACAGGTACATAAGCTGATCGATATGTGTAAGAAGCTGGAAGGGCTTCCGAGGCATACTTCCATGCATGCGGCGGGAGTATTAATCTGTCCGGAAGCGGCGGATGAATTCGTTCCCCTGTCCCGGGGAAGCGACGGTGCGATCACGACCCAGTACATTATGACAACATTGGAAGAACTGGGGCTTCTGAAGATGGATTTTCTGGGACTTCGAACCCTGACCGTGATCCAGAATGCGGTGCGCAATGTGGAGAAGACCACCGGCGTGAAGCTGGATATGATGAAGATCGATTACAACGATCCCAAGGTTCTCGCCATGATCGGAACCGGCAAGTGTGAAGGTATTTTCCAGCTGGAGAGTGGCGGCATGAAGGGATTCATGAAGGAATTGAAGCCCCAGTCCCTGGAGGATATCATCGCAGGAATCTCCCTGTACCGGCCGGGACCCATGGATTCCATTCCGAAATATATTGCAGCCAAGAATAATCCGGATACCGTAACCTATGCATGTCCGCAGTTAGAGCCGATACTGGCACCTACCTACGGCTGTATCGTCTATCAGGAGCAGGTCATGCAGATCGTGCGGGATCTGGGAGGCTATACGATGGGGCGAAGCGACTTGGTGCGGCGCGCCATGTCCAAGAAAAAGCAGCATGTCATGGAAGTGGAACGTGCGAATTTCATATCCGGTAATCCGGAGGAGCATGTGCCCGGCTGTATCAGCAAGGGTATCTCCGGAGAAGTGGCAGGTCAGATCTACGACGATATGATGGATTTCGCACGCTACGCATTTAACAAGTCCCATGCGGCGTGTTATGCGGTAGTTTCCTATCAGACCGCCTTTCTGAAATATTATTATCCGGTAGAATATATGGCGGCGCTGATGACCTCCGTGATTGATAATGCAGGCAAAGTGTCGGAATACATTTTAACCTGCCGTTCCATGGGTATCCCCATTCTGCCGCCGGATATCAACGAGGGTGAGGCCAGCTTCTCGGTTGCAAAGGGTGGTATCCGGTATGCGTTAACGGCGATTAAGAGTATCGGCCGGCCGGTCATCGAGGCGATCATTGAGGAGCGGAATGCCCGGGGACCGTTTACAAACCTGAAGGATTTCCTGACCAGGACCTCCGACGGGGACCGGGATGTGAACAAAAGAGCAATCGAGAACTTCATCAAAGCCGGAGCATTTGACAGCCTGGGCGGAACCCGGAAGCAGTTCATGAGTATCTATATACAGATTATGGACAGCATACATACCAATAAGAAGAACAACCTGGCGGGGCAGATGTCTCTTTTTGATATCGTGGATGAGAATCAGAAGGATGATTTCGACGTAAAGCTTCCCAATGTGGGAGAATATACGAAGGAGATGATGCTGGGCTTTGAGAAAGAAGTACTGGGTGTGTATGTCAGCGGGCACCCGCTGGAGGAGTACACTTCTCTCTGGAAAAAGAATATTACGGCGAAAACCACGGATTTCAGACTGGATGAAGAATCCAATACATGCAAGCTGGACGACATGGACAGGCAGATGGTCACCATCGGCGGCATGATCTCGTCCCGGAAGATCAAATACACGAAAAACGACCAGATCATGGCATTTCTCACGCTGGAGGATCTGGTGGGGACTGTGGAAGTGATTGTTTTCCCGAAATGCTATGAGAAATATTCCACCAAGCTTCTGGAGGATACCAAGGTGTTTATGAAGGGCAGAGTCAGCATTGAGGAGGATAAGGATGCGAAACTGGTACTGGACAGCGTGACCACCTTCGAGGATATGCCCAAGACGCTGTGGGTGATGTTCCGGAACGAAGCCGACTATGCACAGCATGAGAAGCTTCTCATGGAGACCATTGCGGAGTCCGACGGAAGAGATCAGGTAGGCATTTTCCTTGCGGACACCAGGCAGATGAAGAAGCTTCCCCCCAACTATAGTGTGCAGATTCAGCCGGAGCTGTTGAACGATTTGCGGGAACGCTTCGGGAAAGATTGTGTAAATGTGATGTAACACATTGAATAATAGGGATAAATGCATTAAAATGAGACGTAATCAGGAGGTAATGATCTATGTCAAAGGAGATTAAAACCATAGGAGTATTGACCAGCGGCGGTGACGCCCCGGGTATGAATGCAGCCATCAGGGCAGTTGTCAGAAAAGCGATTTCCAACGGCGTGAAGGTAAAGGGGATCAAAAGGGGATATCAGGGTTTACTGAATGAAGAGATCGTGGATATGGAGAAGCATTCCGTATCGGATATCATCCAGCGGGGCGGTACCATATTGGGAACAGCCAGATGTGCCGAATTCCGGACAGAGGAAGGACAGAATGAAGGCGTCCGGGTCTGCCGGAAGCATGGGATCGACGGCCTTGTGGTAATCGGCGGAGACGGTTCTTACAGAGGTGCCCAGGCACTCTCCCGAAAAGGAATCAATACGGTCGGGATTCCCGGGACAATTGACCTTGATATTGCCTGTACCGATTATACCATCGGATTTGATACGGCAATCAATACCGCAATGGAGGCAATCGATAAGGTCAGAGATACCTCTTCCTCCCACGAGAGATGCTCCATCATTGAGGTAATGGGGCGGAATGCCGGGTATATTGCGCTGTGGTGCGGTGTTGCAAACGGTGCGGAGGATATTCTTTTACCGGAGAAATATGATTATGACGAACAGAAGATTGTGAACAATATCATCAATAACCGGAAAAGAGGCAAGAAGCATCATATTATTATCAATGCGGAGGGAATCGGACATTCCACGTCTATGGCAAGAAGAATCGAAGCAGCCACCGGTATCGAAACCAGAGCCACGATTCTGGGATATATGCAGCGTGGCGGGAATCCTACCTGCAAGGACAGATATTATGCGTCCATTATGGGTGCCTATGCGGCAGACATCCTCTGTGAAGGGAAGTCGAACCGTGTCGTAGGGTACAAGAATGGCGAATTTGTTGACTTTGATATAGAAGAAGCATTGGCGATGGAGAAGGATATTCCCGAATATCAGTATCTGGTCAGCCGTGTACTGAGCATGTAATCCATGATAACGAGTGTATCCAATCAGAGAGTGAAAAGAATAACCGCTCTTGTTCAGAAAAGCAGACTGCGCAGTGAGCAGGATGTTTTTGTGATCGAAGGGGAGAAGATGTTCTTGGAAGCACCCACGGAGCGTATATTGGAAGTGTATGTCAGCGAACATGCCGATCTTGTCGAGAAGACCAGGCAGAAGCTTGACCAACTTCCCACCGGCGTATGTGAGACGGTGACGGATGAGGTGTTCGCCAGGATGTCCGATACCCGGACACCGCAGGGGATTCTGTGTGTGATCAGGCAATTCCATTACGATAAGAAGAAACTGCTGTCTGATCAGAATGCTCTTTTCGTACTGCTGGAGAATCTGCAGGATCCTGGAAATCTGGGAACCATCCTGCGTACGGCAGAGGGTGCCGGGGTGACGGCGGTCATCATGTCCCGGGGAACGGTGGATATCTACAATCCCAAGACGATCCGGGCCACCATGGGTTCTGTATACAGAGTGCCTTTCTGGTATGAAGAGGATCTGATTGCGGCCATGGGAGAGATGCGGGCGGCCGGAATTCACATCTATGCAGCCCATCTTCGCGGGGATCATTCCTACACACAGGAGGATTATACCGGACCGACGGCTTTCGTTATTGGTAACGAAGGAGCGGGATTGACAGACGCCTGTGCGGATGCAGCCGGCAAATATATCCGGATTCCCATGAAAGGGCAATTGGAGTCCCTGAATGCGGGGGTTGCAACAGCGCTTCTTCTCTATGAAGCAGACAGACAGAGAAATGAATGGATATGAAATTGATTTCACAATGATTAATATATATAAAAATGAGGAATAATGATGAAGAAAGTTGGATTTATCGGAGCCGGAAATATGGCAACAGCCATCATCGGCGGTATTCTGAAAAAGGGTATTCTGAAGCCCCAGGAAATGATCGCCTCCAGAAGATCGGCTGACAAGCTGCAGGCATTGACGCAACAGTACGGAATTGCGGTGACCACAGACAATACAGAAGCCGCAGGCGCGCAGATTGTTGTTCTCGCTGTGAAACCTCAGTTTCTGGCAGGGGTTCTGGCAGAGATTGCAGATGTTGTGACGGATCAGACGATTCTGGTGTCCCTGGCCGCCGGCAAGACGATGGAATGGATTGCAAACGGTCTGGGCAGGAGCGCGAAGATCATTCGTTGTATGCCGAATACGCCGGCTCTTGTACTGGAGGGCTGTACAGGCGTGTGCAGAAACGGTCTTGTGACAGATGAAGAACTGGAACAGGTCATGACACTCCTGGGAAGTTTTGGCACGGCGTCTGTGGTATCGGAGAATCTGATGGATGCCGTTGTCGGCGTCAGCGGAAGCTCCCCTGCTTTCGTATTTATGTTTATTGAGGCGCTGGCAGACGGTGCGGTGGCGGCAGGCATGCCGAGGGTACAGGCATATGAATTTGCGGCGCAGACGGTTCTGGGAAGTGCAAAGTTGCTTCTGGAGACCGGCAAGCATCCGGGGGAATTGAAAGACATGGTATGTTCTCCGGGCGGCACCACCATCGAAGGGGTGAAAACACTGGAGGAATGCGGATTCCGTGCAGCCGTGATGGATGCGGTGGAAGCCTGCGTCAACAAATCCAGAAATCTCTGACATGCGCCGTATTCGTCCCGGTTTTTGCTCCGGAAGAGCGGGAGTACAAGGGAGGAGAAACGGCACGGAAGCATGGAAATCATAAGGGCCTTACAGGCGGCCAGAGGTACGTAAATTTGACAAATGCGTTGTTCTCTGTTATTATGTTCAGCATAACTCGAGAAAACGTAATAAATTTGTAATAATTTTGGAAAATTCTGGAGGCTTGTATGAGTTTGAAAATGCAAAGATCATTGGCAGGTTTTCTACTGCTTGTGATCGGAGGTCTTGCTTCTCTTTTGGCGGAGCATGAGTCTCAGGCGGCGAATCAGGACGATTTCTCTAGTCGGAATGCGGGCGCGGCATTGATTATTGACGCAGATATCTCTATGGATGAGGACGAACTGGTCACATTCGTGGAGAGTGTGAATGCCGTATCCGGTACGAATGATGACGGATTGATCATGACCGGTCTGGTTATGACCAATGTAAAGCATGTATTGAATGTTCGTGAAGAGCCGAGTGAGAATTCGGAACGTATCGGTAAGATGTACGCCGATTGCGGCGGTATGATCCTAGACAGACAGGATGGATGGACGTTGCTTCGGTCCGGTAATCTGACCGGATGGTGCAGTGACGAATATCTGGTATTCGGACGGGATGCGGAAGAGATGGCAGCAGGTGTAGGAGTGACCACTGCTACTGTCGTATCGGGAGGTCTCCGTGTCAGACAGGAGCCGGGGCTGGAAGGTAAGGTTCTGGGAATCCTGGATGAGGGAGATGCCCTGGAGGTCATTGAGGATTACGAAGACGGTGACGAGTGGGTCACCATCGATTATGAGGGTTCCAACGGATATGTATCTGCCGCGTATGTAACGGTAGAATTCGTTGTGGATACCGGTGAGACGATGCAGGAGATCGCGGACCGGGAGGCTGCAGAGAAGGCAGCCAGAAAAGAGAAGTACAGGGATCTCGGTTCCTATACTGCCGACGTTGACGATCTGACGCTTCTGGCGGCATTGATCTATTGTGAAGCCGGTAATCAGCCCGAGGATGGTAAAATAGCGGTAGGTGCCGTTGTTATGAACCGATTGAATTGTGCGTCTTATCCGGACACGCTGCGGGGTGTCATCGGAGCGAGCGGACAGTTTTCACCGGTTGCCAGCGGATTCCTGGCGAAGGTATTGTCCAGAAATAAGATTCCCCAGAGCTGTTATGATGCGGCGGCCCGTGCCATGGCAGGGGAAACAACGGTGGGAAGTGCGATGCATTTCAGAAGAGTCGGTAAACACGACGGCATCATCATCGGGGATCATGTATTCTGGTAGAATCGTGTCAAATGTTTTTTGCTGTAAGGTTGGTGTGATGTATGTACATGACAATTGGATGGCTTGTGGCATTGATTGTGTTCATTATCATTGAGTTTGTGACCATGGGACTGACGACGATCTGGTTCGCCGGCGGTGCACTCGTGGCATCTGTGGCTGCGGCCTTTCAGGCACCCATCTGGTTGCAGGTTACGCTGTTCCTGGTAGTGAGTCTGCTGCTGCTCTTTTTCACGAGACCCATTGCCCGAAAGCATTTCAATCTGGAGCGTGCGAAAACCAATATTGACGGTCTGATCGGCAGACAGGCGGTGGTCAAGGTCAGAATTGACAATCTGCGTTCTACCGGGGAAGTAACCGTGGGCGGAATGGATTGGAGCGCGAGAGCGGTATCCGATGATTCCGTGTTTGAAGAGTCCGAGATCGTGGTGATCAAGGCAATAAAGGGCGTAAAGCTGATTGTAGAAAGGGGCACAGGTGGTGGAGACTAAGATTATTATCATTGTTTCGATTGCAGTATTGCTGGTGATTATCCTGGCATCCTGCATCAAGATCGTCCCACAGGCACATTCCTATATTCTGGAGAGACTGGGTGCATTCCAGGCGGCCTGGGGTGTTGGCATTCACTTCAAGGTTCCGTTTATCGACAGGGTTGCGAAGAAGGTTCTGTTAAAAGAGCAGGTTGTTGATTTCGATCCGCAGCCGGTGATTACCAAAGATAATGTAACCATGCGAATTGACACGGTTGTGTTCTATCAGATCACAGATCCGAAACTGTATGCGTACGGTGTGGAGAATCCCATCATGGCGATTGAGAACCTGACGGCAACCACCCTGCGTAATATCATCGGTGAACTGGAGCTGGATCAGACACTGACTTCCAGAGAAACCATCAATACAAAGATGCGATCCTCCCTGGACATTGCCACAGATCCATGGGGCATTAAAGTAAACCGTGTAGAGTTGAAGAACATCATTCCTCCGGCAGCCATTCAGGATGCCATGGAGAAACAGATGAAGGCGGAACGTGAGAGACGTGAGGCCATTCTTCGTGCGGAAGGCGAGAAAAAATCAACCATTCTTGTTGCAGAGGGTAAGAAAGAGTCCGCGATTCTGGAAGCAGAGGCAGAGAAGCAGTCCGCTATCCTTCGGGCAGAGGCTCAGAAGGAGAAGATGATCCGCGAGGCGGAAGGTGAAGCAGAGGCTATCCTGAAGGTACAGCAGGCAACCGCAGACGGTATCCGGATGATCAAGGAAGCCGGTGCGGACGAGGCAGTTCTCAGGATTAAGAGTCTGGAGGCATTTGAGAGAGCTGCAGACGGAAAGGCAACGAAGATCATCATTCCGTCCGAGATACAGGGACTTGCAGGACTTGCGGGTTCTCTGCAGGAGATCGTGACCACGAAATAGACAAAGAGACATGAATGGTCCCAGCAGCCGTAGAACGGCATGCCAAATGCGGCATTTTTGCGGGACCATTTTATTCATTTTTATGATTACATATGGAGGAGAGAAATATGAACCTGACAGGACGCCATTTTCTGACATTGAAAGACTTTACCGCGGAGGAGATTCAGTATCTTCTGGATCTTGCAGCCTCCCTGAAAGCAAAGAAGAAAAGAGGGGAGATGGTAGACATCTACCGTGGGAAGAACGTTGCTCTGATTTTTGAGAAGACCAGCACCCGTACCCGCTGCTCTTTTGAAGTGGCTGCACATGATCTGGGCATGGGTTCTACCTACCTGGATCCGGTTTCGTCCCAGATCGGCAAGAAAGAGAGTATCAAAGACACGGCCAGGATTCTGGGAGGTATGTTTGACGGTATCGAATACAGAGGATATGGTCAGAAGATCGTGGAGGAACTGGCACAATATGCCGGAGTTCCGGTATGGAACGGACTGACCAATGAGTATCATCCCACACAGATGCTGGCGGATATGTTGACCATCCGCGAAGTTTTCGGACATCTTGCGGGCATTAAACTGGTATACATGGGAGATGCACGCTACAACATGGGCAATTCCCTGATGATCGCGTGTGCGAAGATGGGGATGGATTATGTCGCATGTACCAACCGCAAATATTTCCCGGATGCTGAGCTGGTCGAACTGTGCAGAACATATGCCAAGGAAAGCGGAGCGTCCATCACACTGACAGAGGATGTATTAGAAGCAACCACCGGAGCAGACGTCATCTACACAGACGTGTGGGTATCCATGGGAGAGCCGGAGGAGATCTGGGCAGAGCGTATCGCAGATCTGTCTCCGTATAAGGTAACTGCCGAAGTGATGGCAAACGCCAAGCCTACGGCGGTATTCATGCACTGTCTGCCCGCATTCCACGATCTGAACACCAAGGTCGGCAAAGAGCAGGGAGAGAAATACGGATTTACGGAACTGGAGGTAACGGACGAGGTATTCGAGTCCGGTCAGTCAGTTGTATTTCAGGAAGGCGAGAACCGGATGCATACCATCAAAGCAGTGATGGCGGCTACGCTCGGCGATTGCAGTTCCTTAATGGAGTAATCACATGGCATTGAAAGAACAAGTTCTGGATCTACTGATGACCAGAGATGATTTTGTGTCGGGACAGGAGATCTGTCAACGTCTGGGCGTGTCCCGCACCGCTGTCTGGAAAGTGATCAACCAACTCAAAGAAGAGGGATATCAGTTCGAAGCAGTACAGAAAAAAGGATACCGCATGCTGCCTGATGCAGAGGTTTTCTCGGCAAAAGAAATCTCCACAAGGCTGCATACCCAGCGGTTTGGCCGGAATCTGGTCTTCAAGCAGGTGACCGGTTCCACCAATTACGATGTCCGTGACCTGGCACAGCAGGGGGCACCGGAAGGAACACTGGTGGTGGCTGATACCCAGGAAACCGGAAGAGGAAGACGGGGCAGAAACTGGAATTCCCCGCCGGGAACCAGCATTGCATACAGTGTACTGATGCGGCCGGAAATCCAGTCGAAAAATGCCGGCATGCTGACCCTTCTCATGGCCGTTGCAGTGGCAAGAACCCTGTCGGAGATTGCACCCGAAACAGAAATTGCGATCAAATGGCCCAATGATGTGCTGGTCAACAAACATAAATGCTGCGGTATCTTAACAGAAATGACACTGGAAGGAACGGATATCGAATTTGTTGTCTGCGGTGTCGGAATCAATGTGAACCAGACTGAATTCCCGGAAGAGATCGCATCCATCGCCTCCTCTCTGAAGATTGAGACGGGCTTGCGGCAGAACCGTTCCGCCATTACGGCAAGAGCTATGGATCATTTTGAAGCCCTGTATGATCTTTTCCTGGAGAGTGAGAATATGGCATTCGTCAAGGACGAGTACGAGCGGTATCTGGTCAACCGTGGGAATATCGTACGGGTACTGGATCCCCATGGGGAATACACAGGACGGGCAGAAGGAATTAATGAAGAAGGAGAACTGTTGGTGCGGAAAGATGACGGTACACTGGAGGCGGTCTATGCCGGAGAGGTGTCTGTCAGAGGCATCTACGGTTACGTGTAAGAGATGAACGATCAGGATAAGAGAATTGTTTTGTGCGGTGCCAATGCCTACGAGAAGAAGTACTATTTCAACAAGGATTTTGAGAAGATTCCGGAGGATATCCAGAAGGAACTGCACATTATCTGTGTTCTTTTCACGGAAGAGGTAGGCGGGATCATCACCATCCTCTTCGAAGAGGACGGAACATTGAAGATTGAGACCCGTGCAGAAGAGGATGATTATTATTACGATGAGATCGGAAGCGGACTCCTGGTAAAACAGATTCAGACCAAGCGGCAGGAGCTTCTGGAGTCACTGACCCTGTACTATAAAGTCTTCATCCTGCATGAAGATCTCAGCAGTTTGTTGGAGGAATAGATAGAGATGATATTAGTGATTGACGTTGGGAATACCAACATAACATACGGCGTATATGAGAATGATATTCTGAAGACCACATTCCGCATGATGTCCAAGCAGACCCATACGTCCGACGAATACGGAATCATGATCAGAGATCTGCTGAAAATCAACGGAGTGGATTACAAAGGGATCGAGGGAACGATTATCGCCAGCGTAGTGCCCAATGTAATGCATGCGCTGACCGGCGCCTGCGTGCGCTATCTGAACAGCAATCCCATCATCGTCGGCCCCGGCATCAAAACAGGTATCGTGATTACGGCAGACAACCCCAGAGAGATCGGACCCGATCGAATTGTGGATGTGGTGGGTGCCTATGAGAAATACGGCGGACCGATACTGGTGCTGGATTTCGGAACAGCAACCACGTATGACCTGGTAACGGAGAAAGGAGAATTCGGGGTAGGTATCACAGCTCCCGGAATCCGGATCTCGGCCAGGGCATTGTGGGAGGATACCGCGAAGCTACCCGAGATTGAGATTCGGAAACCGAAAACCATACTGGCGACAGAGACCGTTACCAGTATGCAGGCAGGTCTGATCTACGGACAGATCGGCCAGACGGAATATATCATCCGTCAGGTGAAGAAAGAAACCGGCATTGAGAACCTGAAGGTGGTTGCAACCGGCGGTCTCGGAAGACTGATCAGCGACGAGACGGACGCCATCGAGATCTATGATCCTTTCCTGACACTGGACGGACTTCTGTACATCTACAAGAAGAATGTGAAGTAGCGTATGACGAAATTACGAATCGGTACGGTAGAATTAGAGAATAATGTAGTACTGGCACCAATGGCGGGGGTATGCGACCTGCCATTTCGTCTGTTATGCAAAGAACAGGGGGCAGGCCTTCTGTGCATGGAGATGGTCAGTGCCAAAGCGATCCTGTATCACAACAGAAACACGGAAGCATTGCTGGAGATCCATGAGAAGGAACGTCCGGTGAGCCTGCAGCTCTTCGGCTCCGATCCGGATATTATCAGTGAAATGGCGGCGAGAATCGAGGACAGACCCTTTGCCATCCTGGATATCAATATGGGATGTCCGGTGCCGAAGGTGGTGAATAACGGAGAAGGCTCCGCACTGATGAAGAATCCGAAGCTGGCAGCGCAGATCGTCCGGAAAACCGTTGCGGCAATCCACAAACCCGTGACGGCCAAGATACGCACGGGATTTACAGACCGGGACAGAAACTGCGTGGAGATGGCCAAATATCTGGAGGATGCAGGCGCTTCTGCGATCTGCGTGCACGGCCGGACAAGGGAGCAGTACTATTCCGGCAGTGCGGACTGGGAGATGATCGCAAGGGTTGTGGATGAGGTATCTGTTCCGGTCATCGGAAACGGGGATATTGACAGCCCTGAGAGCGCGAAGAGAATGCTTACGGAAACCGGGTGCGCCGGTATTGCCGTCGGACGTGCCGCACAGGGCAATCCATGGATTTTCCGAGAGATTACACAATATCTGGATACGGGTGTAATACCCGATCGTCCCGATCCGGAGACAATCCGTCAAACGATTCTGCGACACGCGGATCTGCAGCTTCAATACAAAGGCGAATATACCGGCATCCGAGAGATGCGCAAACACCTGACCTGGTATCTGACGGGATTCCGTCATGCAGCCAGACTCCGCAGTGCCGTCAACGAGATGAACACCTTCGAAGAACTGAGAGAACTGGTGAGAAATCTTGACACATAACAATACAGTAATGTATAATACCTTAGTTATAGGGGGAAGTGTTTCCTGAATACAAAAGCGTTACACTGACCATAATAAATCAAAAGTGGAAGGGATTAGCCGAATGGAAGAAAAGAAAAATATACTTACTTACGAAGGGTTAAAGGCGTACGAAGATGAATTACACGATCTGAAGGTTGTGAAGAGAAAAGAAGTAGCTCAGAAGATCAAAGAGGCAAGAGAACAGGGTGACCTTTCCGAGAATGCTGAATATGATGCAGCCAAGGACGAACAGCGTGATATTGAGGCCAGAATTGAAGAATTAGAGAAGATCCTGAAAAATGCAGAGGTTGTTGTGGAGGAAGAGGTTGACTTAGAGAAGATCAGCATCGGATGCCGCGTGAAGATTCTGGATCTGGAATATAATGAGGAATTGGTGTATAAGATCGTTGGATCTACGGAAGCAAACAGCTTAAAAGGTAAGATCTCCAACGAATCTCCTGTCGGTAGGGCATTGATCGGTTCCAAGGTCGGAGATGTCATCAAGGTGGAGACCCAGGCCGGCGAATTATCCTACAAAGTATTGGATATCGACAGATCCAACTAGGCTGATTGAAGGAGTGTAGAGAAGTGGCAGAACAGAATCAGAACAAAGCTCCCCAGGAGCAGGATCTCGGACAGCTTCTGAAAGTACGTCGTGAGAAACTCGCGAATCTCCAGGAGGCGGGCAAAGATCCTTTTGTGATTACCAAATATGATCAGACACATCATACAGACGAGGTAAAAGCTCTGTATGAGACACATGAGGCAGAGCTTCTGGCAGGCAGAGAGATACCATCCGTAGAGGGGCTTGATGAAGAACAGGCAAAAGAAGTGATCAATCAGGACTATAACGAGAGAAGAGCGATCATGGATTCGAAACCGATCAACGTCTCCATTGCAGGACGGATGATGTTCAAGCGCGTGATGGGCAAAGCTTCTTTCTGCAATATTCAGGATCTGAAGGGCAATATTCAGGTCTATGTTGCGAGAGATTCCATCGGTGAGGATTCCTATGCTGATTTCAAGAAATCTGATATCGGGGATATCTTCGGTGTGAGAGGTTTTGCATTCCGAACCAAGACAGGGGAGATCTCCATCCATGCTTCTGAGATCACACTGCTCAGCAAGAGTTTACAGATTCTGCCGGAGAAATTCCACGGACTTACCGATACGGATACCAGATATCGTCAGAGATATGTGGATCTGATTATGAATCCCGAGGTTAAGGATACTTTCGTGAAACGCTCTCAGATCCTGAAAGAGATCAGAACCTTCCTGGGAGGAAGGGATTTCATGGAGGTAGAGACGCCTACGCTGGTATCCAATGCAGGCGGTGCGGCAGCAAGACCCTTCGAGACACACTACAATGCGCTGGATGAGGATGTGAAACTGCGTATCTCTTTGGAATTGTACCTGAAGAGACTGATCGTAGGCGGCCTTGAGAGAGTATATGAGATTGGTCGTGTGTACCGTAACGAGGGCGTTGACACCAGACATAACCCGGAGTTTACCCTGATGGAGCTGTATCAGGCATATACCGATTATGAAGGCATGATGGAACTGACCGAGTCCATGTTCCGGTATCTTGCCGAGAAGGTATGCGGAACCACCAAAATCACATATGGCGGGACAGAGATCGATCTTGGTAAACCGTTCGAGAGATTAACCATGAACGATGCCATCAAGAAATACACCGGTATCGATTTCGACACCGTTGCAACGGACGAAGAGGCTAAGGCGCTTGCCAAAGAACATCACATTGAGTTCGAAGAGCGTCATTCCAAGGGCGACATTATCAACCTGTTCTTCGAGGAGTTCTGCGAGAAGGAACTGGTTCAGCCGACCTTCATCATGGATCATCCGCTTTCCATCTCACCGCTGACGAAGAAAAAACCATCCGATCCCAGCAAGGTGGAGCGTTTCGAACTGTTTATCAACACCTGGGAGATGTGTAACGCATACTCCGAATTGAATGATCCCATCGATCAGCGGGAACGTTTCGCACAGCAGGACGCCAACGCTGCAGCCGGTGACGATGAAGCAGAGCACACGGACGAGGATTTCCTGAATGCCCTGGAGATCGGTATGCCCCCCACAGGCGGTATTGGCTACGGCATCGACAGACTGGTTATGCTGTTAACAGATAGCCCGGCGATTCGAGATGTGCTGCTGTTCCCGACAATGAAGTCCTTACCGAACGACAAGTAAGAAAA
>JAEDCX010000091.1 GCA_016293925.1 Lachnospiraceae bacterium
GGGTTACGAACGATAGCACGACCCATGGCAACACGCTGTCTCTGACCACCGGACAGAGCCTTCGGTTTACGATCAAGGAGTGGAGTTAAGTCAAGAATCTTAGCTGCCTCCTTTACCATCTTATCAATCTCGTCCTTCGGAACCTTTCTTAATTTCAGACCGAATGCCATGTTGTCATATACTGACATATGAGGATACAGAGCGTAGTTCTGGAATACCATCGCGATATCTCTGTCCTTAGGCTCTACATCATTTACGATTCTGTCACCAATCTTCAGCTCACCGGAAGTAATATCCTCCAGACCTGCGATCATACGAAGTGTTGTAGATTTACCACAACCTGAAGGTCCTACGAAGATGATGAACTCCTGATCTTTGATCTCAAGATTGAAATTCTTAACTGCTTCAAATCCGTTCGGATAAATCTTGCAAATGTTTTTTAACGATAAACTTGCCATTTTCTTATCAATCCTCCCATTCCGTTTTCGGCATGTGCCATCGACACTCCTGCCATGTCTTATACAAGTATAGTGGATATGCTCCCAAAAAACCATGCCACAAATTCACAAATATTTTTTTTATCCTTGTAAAAAGTGACTATTTCTCATGTTGATTTTCTGCTTGTTAGGCAGAATGACGAATATCGAAACGATCCTTCGTCATTTTGACAGATATCAGCCTCCCGGCTTCAGATTTCGGTACACCTGCTCGTATTGTTCCCGCAGTCTGCTGTGGGTTTTGAGGATCTCCTGGGATTCCCGGGACACAACATCCATGATATCGTCATAGTAGAGGACGAATACATCCACCACATCCTTGTTGTATTTTCCTTTGGCTGTCTCCTCCAACAGGATGGAGATGACCTTCTCCTTCGGAAGCGCGGGCCGGTAGCTTCTTTTATTCACCAGTCCCGTGATGGTGTCTCCCACCTGAAGAATCGCCTGTAACAGATTCATCTCATGCTCTTTTTTTCCTTTATTATATCCGCTTCCGTCACATCGTTCATGATGGGCTGTGGCAATCTCCACAATCTCCGGTATCATCCTGTCTCCCAGCAGATTCTCCGCGATCTCTACGTGGGTCTGCATGCGGGCGTATTCCTCCGGCGTCAGTTTCCGCGCCGCTTCAATAATGGAACGGGGAATCGCCAGCATTCCGATATCGTGAACCAGCGCACCGTAATGCAGCTTCTGAAGCTCCTCCGGCGTGCATTTCATATAGCTGCCCAGCTCCTTGGATACACAGATTGTCGTTACGGTATCCACAACGGAGCTCTCACTCCGGAAGCCGGTACAGTACATGAGCATGGCCAGATATTTATCTTTCTCCTCGTCACTGAAAATCACATAATCAACAATCTCATCCATCTCTTCCCGGTACGCGTCCGAGGAAAGCTTGTGCAGAATATCGAATTCCCCGATTGCTCTTTTGTACAGCGCCAGAGCATCCGGAGAGAATTTGCGGCCGGAAAACTTATCGAACATGTTCGGATCATACGAGGAACCCAGGGCATTGTAGTAAATCGCTACTTTTTCCGCAAGATTCAGCAGGTATGCCTCTTCCTTATAGATATAGTCCACACGCTCCATCTTATTGTAGTCGGTGTTGTGATAGAGGATGATCTTCGACTGCTCCTCCAGCGGAGACAGATATTTCATAAAAAGATAACCGTAAATGCTGTGGGGCAGACATTCTTTGGCCTCAAATTTCAGCATGTCGTTCAGATTATCCGTTTTATACGCGCCGATGTCATGAAGCATCCCCAGAATTGCAAAATCCGCAATCTCAAACTTCTCGTATTTGCCGGTCAGTTCCAGCATCCTGCAGAATATGTATGCCGTTTTCAGACCATGATCCATCAGACGTCTGTCAATCAGTTTGAAGGAATCCGTAATCAGATACGTCAGATTCCTGCTGTTAATGTATTCTTCCATAAGTACTCACGTCTCCCGTTCCCAGATTCCTCTTTACGCCGCCCCGCACCATACCGGTATCCATGCGGATTTCTTACAGGAAAAGCATCATCGGTGTATATATGATTCCATCCTTCTTCTGTTCCCCATCAAGCTCCCGAAATCCCATATGGCGGTAAAAGGGAATCCCATACGGCGCTGCGTTTACCGTCATCCGGTCGCACCCGACCTCGCCGAGCAGATACTCCCTGGCCGAATTGACCAGTTCGGAACCGATTCCCCTCCGGTGATACTCTTTATCCACGAAGAGCAATGATATGTGGGAAGTATTTCTGAGGGTCAGCATGCCGGCCATTCTCTCCCGCAGGACAGTTCTGCCTTCTTCCCGGGAAGGAATCTCTCGGTATATAGCAGTATCAAATGCGCAGAACATCTGATACTCTCCCTTCCGGAACAAGCGGTACAACGTCGGATCCGTCACAAAATCCCGGAAATTCTTCACACCTTCCTCCGGATATTCTCCCGCCTCAAATTCCAGAAAGGTTCTCCAGGCCAGTCCGATCGCGTCCTGCCAGTCATCCTCGTATGCCATTCTGATCCGATATCTTGTATCCATAACCACTCCGTCAATCACCGGGCAGGCTGTGCTGCCGCACGCTTACGCTTCTACACGGTTTTTCAACTCTTCTCCGTTCTCCAGCGCTCTGGCATTCTCCAGGGTCGTCGTGGCAATTGCCTTCATTGCTTCCTGGGTGAAAAAGCCCATATGGGACGTAATCAATACATTGGGGAAGGTGGACAGCCGAACCAGGTTCTCATCGCGGATAATATCCCCGGAATGATCCTCGTAGAACATACCCTCTTCCTCTTCATACACATCCAGCCCCACACCGGCGAATTTCTTCTGTAGCAGTGCTTCAATCAGATCATCCGTATTGATCAGATCCCCACGGGATGTATTGATCAGAAAAGAATTCTCCTTCATCATCGCAATGGTCTTCCTGTTGATCATGTGCTTCGTTTCCTTGGTCAGCGGACAGTGCAGGGAAATCACATCTGCCCTGGAGAACAGCTCTTCCATACTCACATAGGTCACATCCAGATTCGGATTGGGATACACATCGTATGCAATCACTTCCATGCCGAATCCCTTCAGAATCCGGATCATGGCCTGCCCGATCTTACCCGTTCCCACAACACCTGCGGTCTTTCCATGCATATCCTGTCCCATCAGACCGTTGATGGTCATGTTGAAATCTCTGGTTCTGGCATATGCCCTGTGGGTTCTCCTGTTTACCGTCATCAGAAGCGTCATGGCATATTCCGCAACCGCCTCCGGTGAATAGCTGGGCACTCTCAGAACTTCCAGTTTATCTTTGGCAGCCTTCAGATCCACATTGTTGAAGCCTGCACAGCGCAGCAGAATCGCCTTCACACCCATATCATGCAATTCATCGATCATGGGCGCGGTAATGTAGTCATTCACGAAAATACAGATGGCATCCGCCCCCTTGGCAAGACTCACCGTATACTCGTTACACGGAGTTTCCACAAAACGGATCTTACATCCGTAATCCTTTGCCATCGGTTCAAAATACAGTTTATCATATGGTTTGGTTCCGTAGAAAACAATCTTCATGTCGCATCTCTCCTTACGCATCATATCATCTTTGCCCTATTGTCTAGGATAGCCGATTCCACCCAATCATATACCTTTTTGTACGCTGGTGCAGGATCGTCCTCATTCAGCACCTCATGGCGCGCCTCCGGGAAAATACACAGTTCCGTCCTGTCCATCCCCTGTGCACGGAACATCTCATACAATCTTCGCGGATCGGCACCGTAATGTCCCACGGGATCCTGTCCGCCGGAAAAAATCAGAATCGGAAGATCCTTCCGCATGTTCCGGATCGCCTTCCTGTTCTGTGCTCTGCCCACCAATGTAAAAAGAGTATGATACCCGTTCACAGTAAAGGGAATCCCGCACAGTTCATCCGCCAGATATGCGTCCACATTACGTTCGGAAACCGTAAGCCAGTCCATGGATGTCCTCGGACTCTCAATTCGGTCGCAGTAATGACCGAATCCGCACTTGTTGATAAACGCGCTCGGCTTGTGATCTCTTCCAAACAGCTTCCACACGTTGCAGAACAATCTGCCGAAACGGGTTATCGTCCCCGGAATCAGACCGGTTCCTAAGATAATCGCACCCTGAATACCGCTTCCGTACATGAAAAGATAATTCCGCAATATGAAAGATCCCATGCTGTGACCCATTATGAAAATAGGAATATTGGGATACTCCTGCTGTGTGTTCTTTTTCAGTCGGTGTACGTCGCGAACCAGCACCGTGGCCGCATCATGGTGGCAGAAATACCCGTAGGTCTCTTTCGTGGCGGACAGCCCGTGTCCGAGATGATCATTGGCAATCACAAGATATCCCTGTTCGGCCATATAGGTTGCAAACGCCTCATACCGGGCCGCATATTCCTGCATTCCGTGTACGATCTGCAGGATTGCTTTCGGTTTGCCATCCGGTATCCAGCGCACCGCATGAATCTTCGTTATCTCATCTCTGGAATCATAATATAAGTCTTCCCTGGTCATAAATTCCTCCCAATACACATAGATGTAGATAGTATATCATAATCCTCTGAAATATAAAAGAAAACAGCGCAGATTTCTCCGCGCCGTTGCCATTCTGATAAGTCTGCCAGAACCGTCAGTTATTTTATTTTCTTTTTGTTCGGACTGATAAACTGCAGCACCAGGAGCAATATTCCAAATACGGCAGCGATAATTGCAAGGGCGAAGTCACCCTTCCAAGAGTACAAAAATTTCTGAACAACGGATTCCCCGGATGTAACCGCATAGGTGATGATTGCCGCAACCTGAGCCACTACATACAGGATCGTCGTAACAATATTCGTCTTCACCACCAGTATGATCGCTCCGACCACACAGAGGAGAACCGGAAGTACAATGTAACAGAACATCCGCGCCACACTGTCCACGCCCAGCACAGTCGGATCCTTTACCAGCTGGATTCCACTGTAGAATATATCCTTCCCATTCTCTGCTTTCGTCTCATAATAAGTCAGAAACAGAAAATAAATACCTACCCCGAGTAACCATTCCGTATGAAATCGGTGTAACACAAATATTACAGATTATCTATGGCTCATCTTCTCTCATTCGGCATGGTATTTCATAGACTTTTTTGTTGTCGAATGTTATAATACATACAATTTATAAAAGAAATGAAGGAGGATTTCCTATGTTTTGTCCCAATTGCGGAGCCAGGATACCGGATGAGTCCAGATTCTGTACTTCCTGCGGCGCTCCTATTCAGGCCATGCCTGTTATGAATGAAACACCAGTTCCTAACGATACTCCCATCCAACCGGAGCAGCCGGTTCAGCAGCCTTTTGCGCAGGCTCCCATCTCTCCACAGTTCCAGCAGGAGCAGTCGGTTCAACAACCCTTTGCGCAGGCTCCCGTTTCTCCACAGTTCCAGCAGGAGCAGCCGGTTCCGAAGAAAAAGAGCAAAGCACCGCTCATCATTATCATTGCGGTTGTTCTGGTCATCCTTCTCGGCGTCGGTGGTTTCTTCGGCTATAAATTCTACAAAGACGCGAAGGAAAAGGCAGAAATTCGGACCCTTATGGATCAGGGAGACAGTGATGTTCACAATGGATATTTCTCTGACGCAATCGACAGCTATCTGACGGTATTGGATAAAGATCCTGACAATACGGAAGCCTCCAATGCACTGACACAGGCATATATCTCTTATGCAGGATCCTATGCCGATGCAGATGATTACCACCGCGCCATCCGTATCCTCCAGGATGCTGACGACAGAGCAAATCAGGCAGCTCTGACCGCTGAAATTGCCAGTCTGGAACAGAGGCAGGCTGATTACGAGGCAGAGCAGATCCGGATTGCCGAGGAGATGCGGCTCGAAGCAGAGCGTCTCGAACAGGAGCGTCTCGAACAGGAACGCCTCCAGGCCATTGCAGATGCTCCGAATACGCTTTCCGCCTATCTATTTGATACCCTGATCCCGGAATACGGAAATGTCGATGATTATACAGACTATGCCTGGTACATTGGCAGCGCGGATTCCGACGTTTACGCGGAATTCCTCACGGTGAACGGT
>JAEDCX010000092.1 GCA_016293925.1 Lachnospiraceae bacterium
CTCGCAGTTCTTCATACCTGGCAATTACATTGGGGTTTGGTTTCTCCAAATTGTCTACGATTTCCGATCGGTTCGGAATACTCGTATTAATCAATGTTTTACAGATGCAACCATATATATGCGCCAGCGCATATATTATATATTCGTGACAATGATGAGGAACTATCGACAGGAAAACATAGTCAATTTTCGAGGTTGCAAATATATGATTCCAAAAGCGTAAATGATCCAAATATAGCATCTTACCCTCATCGTAAGTGTACACATTTTGTTCCATATTGCGCATCAAGGTATGAATCGCTGTGCTTTCATAGGGCCGCATCTTCTCCAGAATATCCTTGTCCAGCGCTTTCAGCGAATTCATATTATAACAGTCTCGATATCGGTTTCGTTCACACGTATCATAACTTATGACGGTATATTTCTTATCATATTCAACCTGATCATGATCTTTTGACAGATAAATACACCGTTCAAAGTGAACCTGGGCATCAATTTCCTCCAGTATCTCTTTTTGATATCCTTGGTCACTATCGATTCCTTCCCACAAAATGCAGATACTCATTTTCTCTCCTCAATCATCTTGCCATCTTCAACCCGATACACCACATCACAGTTCTCAATCGTCTTCAACCTGTGGGCGATGATCAGCATCGTCTTCTTCCCATGGAAATGGTTAATGGCATCCATAATGGCTGCCTCTGTATCATTATCCAGTGCACTGGTTGCTTCATCCAGAATCAGTAGTTCCGGATCATGGAAAAGCGCTCGTGCAATACCGATTCGCTGACGCTGTCCTCCGGACAAGCGGACTCCGCGCTCTCCAATCTTCGTGTCCAGTCCTTCCGGAAGTTCCCGCACAAATGCTCCCAGCTGGGCTTCTTCCAACACCTTCCATACCTGTTCGTCCGTGAAACTTCCTTCCTCGTATCCGAACGCAACGTTGGCTCTGATGGTATCATCCATCAGATTAATCGTCTGTGGAATGTATCCCAGATTTGCAAGCCAGGACGGAACATTGTCCCTCACGTTCTGTTCGTCGCATAACACTTTGCCGGACTCCTCCGTCAATAAACCGATCAGAATATCCACAATCGTGGACTTACCTGCGCCGGTAGTGCCAACGATTCCAACAGATTCTCCCCTGTGGATTGTCATATTGGCATCCCGAAAAATGTATTTCTCAGAATTCGGATATTTGAAAAAAATATGCTGTAATTCGATTTTGTCCCTGAGATGAATCCTCTCACCCTGCGGCATGGACTTTTTCTGTGCTTCCTGCATCTGCTTTTCTCGCAGGAAACCGGGCAAATCCACGTTCTCATATACGAAATCCAGTGCAGGCTTGTAATAAGCGATGTTCGCCATATAGGTACTAACCCGGCTCGCACAGGGCATCAGACGCATGGCTGCCAGTGCAAATGCAGTTAACTGAGGAAGCATCTCTGCCACTTCATGTCCCGCCAGAATCATAACTGCAAGATAGACCATAATACCGGCCATACAACTCGTCTCTACCACCAATTTGGGTACGGATCCGAATACGCTGCTGTCTCGAAGCAGACTGTAATACTTTCTGCCATATTTCTTGTATCTATCCGAAAAAGCGCCCTCTTTCGCAAAAACCTTGACATCCTTAATTCCTGTTACGGATTGCAGAATGCTTCCATACATCTTCCCCTGGTATTTCCGGGAATCCTCTCCAATCCTGGATAATTTTTTCTTCATCAGCCTGTTGGAGATCAACATTGCAAGCAATAACACGCCGGCAATCACCAATGTCATGACCGGATCCGAAAGGAAGATGACCATGCCAAGACACAATGCCACAATCACTTCCGTCAGGATCTGCAGGCACTGCAGCAACACAGAGAAAACACTGGTGGTATCGCTGTAAATCGTTCGCATAATGTCACCTGTACTGGAGTTCAGGTAGAACGAATAAGGCTTGTTCAGATAAATATCCAATAAGTCTCCGGAGGTACGGAACTGATTGTTGGTGATGAAGGTATGCTGCACATACGTAAGAAACAGCATATAGGCGTTTTTCAGTACAAACACACCCGCCATACCGAACAGCATCACAACCACAAAGGTTCGCAAAGAAGTAATGTGTAATATTCCCGCAATGGTTGCCACCATTGCATTCTCCTCCAACGCATTCTCAGACATGATCGCTTGCATAATCGGAAGAATCATGGACACACTGACCGTCTCCAGAAGTCCTCCGATCACAATCATGACCGCGAGTATTGCTACTCTCTGCTTTTGCTTTTTGTTTAGTATTTTCCGTAATTTCTTAATGATACCAAACATGAAACATTGCTCCTCAAGCCTACCGTAATATTGACATACTCTTTTGTATTATATAACGTAAGAAACCACAATTCAATGTTTTTCCATCTGCAGAAATATCCCACAAAAGGCCTCTCACAGAATGATGAATGATGAATGATAAATCCTCTATTCCTTTTCCTTCCTCATCTTCCATCTCATCCCCGGATATCCAGCTGCTCTTTTCACGAGCTTCACATATTTATTCGGATGATTGGTTCTATTCATGTATTCCTGCGCAGCAGGGCTTGTTGCAAGCTTCGCCTTGAGGTTTCTTCTCTTCAGGTTCTTCTGCTCCTGTCTTGCAATCCGGCCTTTCCGTCTCATGAACCAATCAGGATCCAGAACGTCCAGATAATCCCGGATACAGAACAGATTTTGGCGGATAAATCCGGCCAGATGATCCAGGTCTTCCTGGGTCATGGAATTCACATGCAGGCAAAGCGTATCGAAATGCTTCGGTACTTTCGGGTTTGATATCGTACAGGGCAAATAGCCGATATCGTCCCAGACGTAAGGATAATCGCTATATCCGTCAGTCACATATCGAAACTTTAACTGTTGCAGTGCCAATCTGGTCTTGTCATCATAGGTATGCCCCGGTGCCATGAAAATCTGCGGCTCCAGACCATGCTCCCGCATGATCTCGTAGCCCTTACGAAGCTTCTCAAACTGAACATCATACGGAAGCCCGGCGAATTCGGAGAAATGGTTTACATCCAGCAATCCGCCATCTTCCGTCTCATAGATGTGCCGGTATCCGTGCTGTGCAATCGACCAGTCTTCGTAGGCAAGTTGACGCATGTATTCCCAGAAATCTGATCGCGCCTCGCAAACCTTGAGTTTCGGATCCTGATTATCCGGCACAATTCCGATCAAGGGCTTAATGTCATATTCATCCAAAATAGTTTTGACTGCTTCAAAATTATCCCAGTTCATATCGGGAGTGATATCGTCCAAACGGATTACCAGTGCAGGCATACTTATCTCCTCTTTTATGCAAGATACTCTGTCATCCACTGATAGAGCATCAACAGATACCAGATTTTCTCTGTCCATTTGCCGTATTGCAGGTAGTCAGCCCACATACGATCCACCTGTTTTGTATTGATATATTCCGACGCAACGCCCCTTCCATCCTGCAGAAGCTGCGTTGCCCATTCATTCAGTTCTCCTTCCCGAAGCCATGTTGACAATGGTACCGAGAAGCCTTTCTTGGGCCGCTCCATCATCTCCCTCGGTACATGGCGATAGAGAACATCCCGCATAACCCGTTTCGTGATTTGCTTTCCGTTTTCGTCACGACTCATCTTGTATGACAGCGGTAGCGACCATGCAAAGTCCATTACATCCCGGTCTAACAATGGAATACGGGTCTCCAAGGAGTAGAACATTCCGGCACGATCCACCTTGACCAGAATATCATCCGGATGATACTGGAGCAGATCCATCAGCATCAGATTGTGTTCCGGCGCTTTTAGCATACCTGCCTGATACTCCGTATTGGAGCAGGCAATCAGTTTCTTCTTGCCAAAAGGAATAGGGTTCTCGCATTTCTTCCGAAGCAGGCCGAACATCGTACCGTTCTCCAACCCATTACGCCAATGCGCTGTCTCCATATCGGGAATGGTCAGATAGTTACCCAGCTTATAGAGGATTCCGTCGTTGTTTCCGGATAATGCTCCCGCACATCTCCCTATCAGACGTTTCATAGGTATCTTGCCGATTCGTTTCTGTAGGGACTTCCACTCGGAAGCAGCTCCCTGATAGAGGCTATATCCGCAGAACAGTTCATCTCCGCCGTCGCCGCTTAAGGATACTGTCACATGCTCTCTTGTCATTCTGCTGACAAGCATTGTGGGAATCTGCGAGGAATCCGCAAACGGTTCCGTATACGCCTTGGAAAGATTGTGAATCACATCAAAAGCTTCCCTCTGCCCTACATACAGTTCTGTATGATCTGTTCCCAGATGCCTCG
This sequence comes from Lachnospiraceae bacterium, assembly GCA_016293925.1. Classification (GTDB taxonomy): domain Bacteria; phylum Bacillota; class Clostridia; order Lachnospirales; family Lachnospiraceae; genus RGIG4034. The sequence goes on from JAEDCX010000092.1 coordinate 4,313, forward strand.
CAATATCCTTCGCATATTCCGCCTCGTTGTATTTCTCCACATCAAACCCAATGGTAAAAGTCTTTACCGGTCTGTCGGAAACAGATTGCATCATACTGACGACAAGACTGCTGTCTATTCCCCCTGACAGGAATGCCCCCAGCGGAACATCTGATATCATCTGTCCACGGACGGTATCCTGCAACAGTTTCTCTAACCGGTCTGCTGCTTCTTCTCTGGTTCCAGAGAAAGGATTCTGTTCTCCGTGAAATGCCACCGCGCGCATGTCATAGTAGGTTTCTGTTGTAAACTGCAATGTATGAATGTCCAGACGTAAAACCGTTCCCGGGCACAGTTTGCAGATTCCCGTGTAGATGGAATAGGGTGCAGGGATATAGCCATATTGCAGATAAAGTCCCAGCACATCGTGATTCACTGAATTCCGGAAATAAGTCAGAGAGCGTATCGATCCGATATCGGAAGCAAATACAAAGCTTCCATCCACCATACCATAGTAAAGTGGCTTCTCACCGACACGGTCTCTGGTCAAGTAGAGTTTCTCTTCCAGACGATCATACAATGCCAATGCAAACATTCCCTTGACATAATCCAGCGTTCTCCGAAGTCCCCAAAAGGCAATTGCCTCTATGAGTATCTCCGTATCCGAGGTTCCCTTGAGCCGCCCCCGGAATCCCTCCGCATACATGGTATCCAACAATTCTGCATGGTTATAGATCTCGCCGTTATAGCAGATCACATACCGGTCATCCGCCGTACGCATAGGCTGTGCACCATTTTCAGACAGATCCAGTATAGACAGTCTTCGATGTCCCAGAACCACCTTATTCTGCTCATCCAGGTAATAATCTCCGGCATCCGGTCCGCGATGAAGAATGGCCTCATTCATCCCCAGAATATTGTCAATTGGCTTTTCTCTATAGTTTACGATTCCGTTTATTCCACACATTCTGTTGGTCCTCTCCCTATCACGGGATTCACATTTCCCACTAAAACACATTGTATGTGTTTAAAAAGCGCCTTATAGAAGCGAAGTTACCCTGCGATACAGCTTTGCCTTTCCGCCAATCACTGTCTCGCCATTGTAATGAATAGCAGGTGTCCCTCCAAAGGACTCTTTAAACTCGGTGATTTTCAGAACCTCCTCGCCTCTGCCGGCACCACCCCAGTCATAGGTTTTCTTGCCCATCTCTTTGAAGGTGAACATGTCCACCTGATGCAGATATCGGTTCGCCATTCCCACCACATTGGGATTGATCCCCTCAATCACTCTGTAAAGGGAAGCGGAATGATACAGTCTTGCATACTCCTCCGTCAGGATGTGGGTATGATAGACCACCGGTTCCTCTCCGATATATGCCACATGAACAGACAATGCCCCCGCATCCCGATAGCGCTTCATCTCATCCATCAGATGATCCCGTCCAATATCACCATAGCCCTTGCTCTCATAAAAAGCAGCATAGAAATCCAGGAACTGACTGATGATCTCGTCTGTCACGTCCCCGCCGTTGAATAACTCCACAGCCACACCCTCTCGGGGCGCACGGTTTATTTTGTATTTGCAGCTCTTCGAAAATGCAGCAGTTATCTCCTCCTTCGTTGGACGAAGATCGGATACAAGAGTATCAAAAGGCTGATTCTCCTTGCCAAGCGGTATCAATGACTGGTGATAGGTCACAATCCCCTTCGTAAGTACCTCTTCCGTGGCATACCAGCAGTCTATGACTTTCACTCCATGCCTTTTTCGTGTCAGCGT
>JAEDCX010000024.1 GCA_016293925.1 Lachnospiraceae bacterium
AGCGCCTTATCATAGGTGTATCCGCTGATCACCTCGTTGATCGTACTCTTGATCAGGCTCTCCCGTTCCACAATCAAAGGCTTCATCTTCCCATAGTCCTCATGCTTCGTATTGATCACCAAGGAAACAGACACCACACAAATGCGGGCTTTCGTCTCCCCTTCGCCTGGAAGCAGTGTGATCTTCATCTGATCCGCAATGTCATATACCTCCATGTCGGCAATGGACAATTCTCCCTGTTCATCCTGCTTATCTTTATCGAGTTCCAGATTCAGGGCGGTCGAAATATCGGTCACCAGCGCACTCGTCTTGTTCATCGCTCCAGTCACGCTGAACATCATGATCCCGGTCAGAACGACGTTCACAACCAGTAATGCAAGTATGATTATCGTTAACAGATTTTTCTTCATGTTATATCCTCTCGATCAATACGAACTCAATGTGTTGTAGATCTTGATCTCCACTCTTCGATTCTTGGCTCTGCCCTCCGGCGTGGAATTGTCGGCCACCGGGGAATACTCTCCCCTTCCGGAATGTTTCATCCTGGCGGGATCCAGAAAAGTATTCTCTACCAGATAATGGAACACGGCAAGCGCCCTCGCACTGCTCAGTTCGTCATTGTCCGCGAATTCTCCGCCTCTGCCCACGGGCTGATTGTCCGTGTGTCCCTCAATCTCAATCATACAATCGGAATAAGTCTCCAATATGTATCCGGCCTGTTCCAGCGTATCCAGAGCCTCCGCTTTCAGATTCGCTCTTCCGGAATCGAACAGAAAAGCGCCCTTGAAGGTGAGCAGAACATACTGGGATGTGAAATCAATATCGATCTCCTCATCCAGATTGTTGTCCTCCAGCATCTCTTCAATCTCCTCAGCCATCTGCTCCGATTGGGATAACCCCATCTCCTCCACCTTGTCCATCACAACGGACTCGGTTACATCCTGACTGGGATTCTGATCCTCGTAGATATTATCGCTGGGGTCTTGCGTATCATCCGAAACGCCGGTACTGTTGATGTATTCACTCAGTTCGTTCAACTGGCTGACGCCGTTGCTGATCAGTACGCCGTCTCCGATCGACTGCGCACCGCCGTCGAAAATACTGAAGGTATTGTTAAACGATGCCACAACCTGTTCCAGCTTCGCCGCATCGATTGTTGACATGGAAAAAAGAAGAACGAAGAAGCAGAGAAGCAGGTTCATCAGATCAGAGAACGTCGCCATCCAAGGCGCAAGCCCCGGCTTCGGTTCATCCTCTCTTTTCTTAGCCATTCTCTCCACCTCCGTCTTCTGTAGATGCATTGCCTCTCTCGTTAGGAGCCAGGAAGGATTTCAGTTTCTCTTCAATTACTCTCGGGTTCTCACCCGCCTGTATGGACAAAAGGCCTTCGATCATGATCTCTTTCACCATCATCTCTGCCTTATTGTTTGCTTTCAGTTTATTGGCAACCGGAGTACAGATCCAGTTCGCCATCAGGGAACCGTACAGGGTTGTCAGAAGGGCAACGGACATGGCAGGACCGATGGACGCGGCGTCACTCATGTTCTGTAACATGTTTACCAGACCGACCAGTGTACCGATCATACCCCAGGCAGGTCCCATGGATGCAACGTTTTCCCAGAAATCAATATTCTTCTTATGTCTGTTGTCAATACTGTCCAGCTCTGTTTCCATAATCGCACGGACCAGTTCCGGGTCCGTACCGTCTACAATCAGAAGGATGCCCTTTTTCATAAACTGGTCATCCAGATTGCCTGCTGCCTCTTCCAATGACAAAAGACCCTCTTTACGGGCCACATTCGACAGGGAGATAATCTTCTCGATAATCTCCTGTATATTCAGGGAGGGTGTCTTCAATACCATCTTGATTGCTTTCAGACCATTCAGGAAATCCTTCATGGAATTGGACGCAAGAACGGCACAGAATGCACCACCGATTGTAATCATAACAGATTGAGGATCAACGAAGTTGTTCACAAGACCGCTGATGCCGGCACCCTGTATGATAGCAAACAGTACCAGGCCGATACAAACGACCATACCGATCAATGTTGCTATATCCACTGTGTCCACCCTATTTTTGTCTGTCCGTGATTACCAGAATCCGAGGCAATCCGGCACTATTCGGCAAAAATATCCTTTCTATATGATTTTACTAAATTTTTGACCTCTTGTCTACTCTCTTTTATAATGATTTTTCGACCCGTGGTAAGGGTAATTACCGTATCCGGTGTCTCTTCCACAATCTCTATCAGATCCGCATTGACAAGGATTCTGACATCATTCAGTTTCGTTACTTCAATCATGAAAACCTCCCATATTCAGCCGTTTTCACAGGATACAACTAAGGGGAACTACACAAATAGTTCCCCTTTTTCTGACCCGGGATCCGTAACGCAGAGCACATACATAGTGCCCTATGTTATCCAAATCTTACCATTATCTCTTCAAATTGACAAGTTCTTCCAGCATAGAGTCGGATGTTGTAATAATACGGCTGTTTGCCTGGAAGCCTCTCTGGGTAGTGATCATATCGGTAAACTCAGTGGACAAATCCACATTACTCATTTCCAGTACGCCGGTTGTCATATAACTGCCTGAACTTGTTGTAATGTTAATGCCGATACCATCGAACTCACCGGAGTTCTGGGTTGCGCTGTACAGGTTGTCCCCTTCTTTCTGAAGACCGGAGGCATTGGTAAACTCTGCAACCGCAATCTGACCGAGGATTCTTGACATACCGTTGCTGTAAGAAGCGGTAATCGTACCGTCCGTCGCAATCGCAATGCTGGACATGGTACCGAGTGTACGTCCGGTTCCAAGGCCTGCCAGGTCACCGATTTTAGCGCCCACGGTAGAGGAACCGTTATGGTCACACATGGAGCTCTTGGTCATATCAACCTCGATATCGCTGAAGTTCTGCAGTGTCTGCGTCACGCCTTCTGCATTGGTAACGCTCTCTGCAAAATCCAGCGTAATGGTCTTGGCACCGTTCACGTCCGCAAAATCACCGGTTGCATTATCGAAATTGATGATACCGCCGTTCACAATTTTGCTGGTAATCGTACCCTTACCGGTTGCTGCATCATAGGTCATGCCTGTAATCATGGTATTGATGCTGTCGCCGTACACGGATTTCAGGATCGCTTGATTGCCTGCATCCGCCGGATTGCTCATGGCAGTTTCCAACTGAGCCTGTGTATAAGTTGTTGTACCGGTTGCCACACCGGCAGTATCGTATGTGGTAACAGTCACACCGCCGGCTCCGTCGTACGCCGCAGAGGAGGATGTTCCGTCTGCAAAGCTCTGGGTCGCAAGTGCCAATCCTTCGCTAACCTGAACCTCACCGGTTGAACCCATGGATACGATATCGTTCAATGCCGCGCCGTAAATCTCCGTAATGGATTTTCCTTCTGCGTTTTTCACATCATCCAGATTCATGTAATACTGACCCGGAACAGATGTGGCATGAATGCTGAGCTTCGCCGTATATGTATATCCCAGATTATCATAGAAGTTCAGATTCATGATCTTACCGCCTTCGCTGACCACATCCGAATCATTCTTATCCACAATACCGGAGATATATGCCTTGCTGGTTGCTTCCGGCGGATATGTCGTATTCGCTGCACTCATGATACGAAGTGCGGTAACGGTATCCTGTTTCACCTTTCCCGTCGCCTCATCCACCTGCCATCCCATGACATTGTAGCCTGTGGATGTCATTGCCAGATTTCCTTCCGCATCCACATAGAAGGATCCGTCTCTTGTGAAATAATTATTGCTTCCGTCGCTTACAACGAAGAAGGAGGAACCCGTAATACGAATATCAAAAGGATTACCTGTTGTCTGGCTGGAGCCTGCCGTTGTAATGGCGGTTGCAATTGCTCCTGATTTTACACCCAAACCGATCTGCTTGGCATTGGTACCTGCGGTTCCTGTTGTAGCATTGGGACCGGATGCGTTCTGTGTTGTCTGATACATCAATTCACTAAACGTAACAGACTGTGATTTGTATGCTGTTGTATTCACGTTTGCGATGTTATTACCGATAACATCCATCTTGGTCTGGTGAACCTTTAATCCGGACACACCAGAATATAATGATCTCATCATAATGAATGACCTCCTTAAGTTCGCCGCATTTCCGCTCCGTCTGTCAGTCGGGAACGGTTCGCCTCCGTAAGGTCCGGCTAAATAATTACGGCTCCGTCAATATTGGTAAATACGTTTTCTTTCGTCTCTGTCTGATCCATGGCTGTGATTACCGTGTTGTTCGGAACATTCACGATAAATGCATATCCGTCCATCAATACCAGAGGTTCTTCAATTCCTTTCTCCGATGCCTTTCTGAATCCGTCATTCAGTCTCTCCAGCTGTTCATCCGACAATGCAATGTTCCGATCGATCAGTCGGCTGACCGCATGCTTGGAGAATCGTACTCCCTGCAGCTGTTGTCCTGCATTTGCCTGTGCCCGCAGGATATCTCCAAAAGATCTTCCCGCATCGTCCGTTCCCTTACCGACCGTTTGTTTCTGTCGGTTCAGGTATTGATCCTGCAACTGTTCAATGGAAAGGAAATTACCGTTGTTAATCTGCATTTGTCTCCTCCCTGAGTGAACGCCTACTCCGATGCACCCTCCTGTGCCGTTTCACTTTCCGCATCCTTCTGTTCTGCATCATTCTTGGCCAATGTATTCAGTTCCTCCAGCTTATTCTCATAGGCTTTCAATGCATTCACACTGTCACCTGCAATGAATGACTTCTGATAGTCGTTCATGTTGTCATAAGCCTTCCGCAGTGCTTCCACATCTGTCCTGTCTGACAATGTCAGATCGTTCAGGGAACTGAGTTTTGCAAGTGCTTCCGTCCAATCGTACGCCAGATTGTATGCTTCCCAGTAATCGGAATCCAGTACCGTTGTTACATCGTCAAAGGAGTAGAGGGAATCATCTATCGATACATACACCTTCCCATTCTCCATCACCACGTAATCAACCTGTCCCACAACCTGGGTTGTTTCACCGTTTTTGTTGGTAACATCCAGAAATACTTCTTTTCCCACCAGGCTCTGTGCTCTTGACATATCCACACTGGAACTCATATTCTGCATCTCTTCCAGTTCCGAGAAAGTAGCAAACTGTGAAATATACTCCGTATTGGTGGTTGGCTGCAGAGGATCCTGATTCTGCATCTCGGCTACCAGCAGCTGTAAAAAAGCATCTTTATCAAGGCCGTTGGGGTTTTTCTTCTCCTGTGCCTTGGAAAGCGACATTGAGGATGCGTTTGTCTCAACGATCTCTCCGTCCTTCACATGTGCGATTGCTGACATATTCTGTCTCCTTCTATACTGTGTAGTCTACCGTGTTTCCGTTTGCCCGCATCATTTCCCGGGCAATTCTGATCTCATCATCCGTATCCGGCTCTTCCGTTTCGGATTCTTCGTTCAGATTAATGTGCCGTATGGCTCTCTTTTTCCCTGAAGTTCCCTGCGTCCTGTCATAATCCTGACGTTCCTGTTCATTATTCTGTTCCAGGTTTCTCTCGAATTCATGACTTGCAACCGTTACTTCAATGGCTTCCACCCTGACGCCCTGCTCTTCCAGGTTCTGTCTCAGTGTCATGACCTGTGATTCCAGTGCACTCCGTACCGCTTCATTCTGTGTCTGAATGCTTGCCGTAACGATGCCCTCCCTGGAGCTGATCGTCATGTGGATCGTTCCAAGGCTTGCAGGATGCAGTTGTAATTCCATCTGTGTCAGATCTTCTTTTTGCTGTGTGTGCATATACTCCGTCAGCTGTCTGATGATATCGATTCCGTCCGCAATCTCCTGCCCATGATTGACCATCTGGGCAAAGATCCCGTCCGCCGTACCTGCGTTCGTGGTATTTAGCGTATTCAGAAACGGGTGATTGTCCATATCGAGTGCATTCTGTCTGCCCTCCCGCTCTCTGTCATCGAAATCCTGTTCCGCATCAGCTGTCTCTGGTTCTGCACCGGTCTCCTGCTCGAATCCATTTGTTTTGTTGTCTGTTTCCTGTGATACGTTCTCTCCATCGGTTATCTGTTTTGGCACGCTTGCCTCCACCGTTCCCCCGTCGACGCTCTGTTCCTCCCGTCCCTGTATGAGCTGCGCCAGATCTTCTCTCGTAAGAAGTGTCTCCTCCTGCAGGGAATCATTCAGTTCCTCCACTGTTTCCGTCAGGTTCTGAACACTGTCATACAGTTCTTCGTTTGTAATGAGTGCCATCGGATCGGACTCTCCGGCTATTGCCGTCACGATTGCCGGCATATTGTCGGCATTCAGGATATCTTCCGGATTCAGATTCAGTTCTTCCAGGACTCCCGTAACGGTTTCTGCATCCGTTCCAAGTTCCGTAGCCACTGTTTCCAGTGCCTGCTGTACTGTCCGGTTCAGCAACGTCATAGCATCTTCCAGAACCTCCTCCGGAATCTCCTCCGTGGTTTTCTCCCCATTTTCCTTCCCGGGGTTCTTCTCCTCGGTTTCCTTCAGGGTTTCCTGCTCCGTCGTTTCCGTCACATCCGTTTTCTGTCCGGCCGCTTCCGTTTCCGGTCTATCCGTTCTCTCAGTCTGCTTTGCAGCAGTGGATTTCCCGGCATCCGCAGTCTCTGTACTCCGGTCAACGTTCTTCTCTGCATGCACTTTCGTCTTCGCCGAATCGTAGATCATGCCGAATCCATCCGTCTTGCCCGTATTGTCCGTACCACCGGTTGTAACTGTTCTATAGCTTACCGCTATATTGGTTACCGGCATACTGGTCATTGTGATTCCTCCTCTCTTCAGTTGTCAATGTGCTATAAAAATACCAACGGTTTCCCGCTGGTATTTATATCGGTTACAAAATGCTATTTCTTAAGAGTCCGGATCCATAATTTTGGTGATTTGTGCCGCAACCGTTTCATCCATTGCGCCCAGAATCGCTCCCCTGTCCGTTGCCCCCATCTGCCCCAGTATCTTGGCAACCAGTTCCAGATCATCCGTCATGGATTCAAAGATTGCAGCGGCCGCCTTCGGCTTCATGGAAGCATAAGCGCTGGCATAGGCTTCCAGTTCCTCATCCTTCGCCTGCTGGATAACAACCTGCTTATACAGATACTCGGCAGTGGTAGGATCCATTGCCTCATAAAACTTGGCGTATGCCTCGGCTCCCGGCCCATTTTCGGCATAGATAACTTCTTCAAAAAAGGCCTGCTTAATCCGGGCAAATTCAATCTGGTTCTCTTCATAGGCCCGCAGTCGCTGTACTTCCGCAGTCAGCTCCTCAATCTTCTCCGCATCGGATTTGTTCAGGGACTGCGCCTGCTCCAGCTGCATCTCCAGCAGTTTGATCTGATCCACCGCATCCCGCAGGCTGGTATATCCGTAATATTCGTCTCCGTTATCCGTCTCCGTGGTCTCGTCCGCCGGAAGAATAAGATTCACCACCGGTACATCCTTCAGAATCGGCTTCAATACATTGGATCCGAAACCACCCACATCCAGTTTGATAAGCAGAATCAGGATGGCAAGCCAGATGACTATGATGATGACGGTAATCAGAAAGGTACTGATTCCGCCTCCCTCCGAGCCGTCATCCAGCGCAGATTCCTGCTTGGCAATATCCTTTGCCCGCTTCTTAGCCTCCTGCTTCTGTTTTTTCTGGTCCTGCTTCAATTGCTTTTTTTCATTGGCAAGACGTTTTTTCTCCTGATCGATACTGCTCTCCGGCGCATTTTTCTTAGCCACAGCGTTCCTCCGTTGCATGCGGGGCAAAAAGAACCCCGGTTCATTCTTCCTTTTTAGACCCGTACAGATAACTTGTCAGCTGATCTATCTCTTTGCTCTCTGCGAGCTTCTCTTCCTCCAGAAACGCATCAAACGCTTTCTCTTTCAGACGTTCATGGGTTTTTCTGTCGGTCATGACTTCCTGAAGCCGCTCCCTGGCGTTCTCCAGATTCCTCTGGGCCAGCCGCACCTGCAGGATCTGGGCTTTGATCAGTTCATCCATCCGATCCAGCGCCCGCTGATTCTCCCGCAGCTCTGTCACCTGAAGTGCTCCGGTGCGGAGCGCCTCTGATTGGTTTACATAATACTTTTTCCGTTCCTGTAACGCAGCAAGCTTTTTCTCTTCCTCATTGTATCTGGACTGTGCCTGAGCAAACTGCATTTTGGCCTGTGTTTCCAGCTGCGTCTTAATGTCCAGGATATTCTGCATTCTGTATCTGAATCTGGCCATATACCCATCCCGCGTACTTTCTATGTTATGTAAACAGGTTTAACATACGATCCACCGATTCCTCAAACGTCAGTTTCTCGTACACATCCTGCATCAGGAATTCATTGACCGCGTCAATCTTCTCAATGGCGTAATCGATGTTTTTGTTGCTGCCTTTCTTGTACGCCGAAATATTGATCAGATCCTCCGCCTCCGTGTAGGTGGCAAGTACGTTTTTCAATTTCCCGGCCGCAGCCTTCTGTTCTTTGGACACGATACTGTTCATGCAACGTGATATACTCTGCAGCACGTCAATCGCCGGGTAATGGTTCTTGTGCACCAGTTTCCGGCTCAACATGATATGACCGTCCAGAATGCTTCTGGCCGTATCCGTAATCGGTTCGTTGAAATCATCTCCGTCCACCAGAACGGTATATAGTCCGGTTATGGAACCCTTATCATCCCTTCCCGCACGCTCCAGCAGTTTCGGCATTTCAGAGTATACACTGGGCGGATATCCCCTTGTCACCGGCGGTTCACCGCTCGCAAGACCGATCTCCCGCTGCGCCATAGAGAAACGGGTCAGAGAATCCATCATCAGCAATACATCCTTGCCCTGATCCCGGAAATATTCCGCAATGGCAGTGGCTGTTTTCGCAGCGCACTTGCGTTCCAACGCCGGCTTATCACTGGTAGCAATGACAACCACAGAACGCTTCATGCCTTCCTCTCCCAGGTCCCGCTCCACGAATTCCCGCACCTCGCGCCCCCGCTCTCCGATCAGCGCTATCACATTGACATCCGCTTTGGTATTGCGGGCAAACATACCCATCAAAGTGGATTTTCCTACACCGGAACCGGCGAAAATACCGATACGCTGCCCTTTTCCAACCGTAATCAGTCCATCCACCGCTTTCACGCCAAGTGGCAGTACTTCATCAATAATCTCCCGTTTCATCGGATCCGGAGGTGCTGCGTCCACCGGATATCTGACCGCCTCCGTATGTTCCGCTTCATCCGTCACTCTGCCAAGGCCATCCAGGGTCTTTCCCAACAAAAAATCACCCACCCGGACACTGAGTGGGTAGCCCATATTCTCAACCGTACTTCCCAGACCGATCCCTTCTGTCACTTCATAAGGCATCAGGAGTGCTTTCCCGTCCTTGAATCCGACCACCTCTGCCAGGATCGGTTTATAGGACGGATCGGTCGGAGAAACGGTACACAAATCGCCCAATTTGGCTTCTGTCCCGGTAGCCTCGATGGACAGACCGACCACATTAACTACTTTTCCCTTTTTCCTGCAGAAGTGCCTGTTTATGAGACTATCATATTTACTCAGATCGATGTCCAGCATATGACAAAATCCTCAATTCCTTACCCAACTGTTCCATCTGTGTATCCAATCCGCACTCGAACACGCCACCATCCGTTTCGATATAACACCCATTTCTGCGTTGTGTCATATCCTCGATGATCTCCATGGTTGTACCCGGCGTGGTCTGTTCCAGCAAACGTTCCTTATTCTCCGATACTGCAGGATAATCCTCCGGACTGACATGCACAATCAGATTCTTATTGGAATCCATCTGGCGAACCGCACCCTCCAGAAGCGTAACGATTGCCTCTCTGTTGGACGCATACTCTATCCTCGTTACATGCTCAAAGATCTTAATCAGTTCATCCACCAGAAGCGGCTCGATCCCCTCCAGTTCCCGTTCGTAGGATACCTGAAGCTGTTTCGCTTTCTGATCCAGTTCCTGCTCTTTGAGCTTTAGCTGTTGTTCCAGCCTTGCCGCTTTCTGTGCCCCTTCCTGATATCCATTCATATATCCGTCATTCTTGGCCTTCTCAAAGGTCTCACTGCGCATGGCCTCGATCTCGTCCATGGCATCCCGCTTCATCCGGTTGATCTCATCCCGGGCATCTTCCATCATGGTTGCAATTTCAGCCTGCGCATCTGCTTTCCGTCCGGAATCCCCCTCGTCCAGCAGGGCGGCCACCTGATCCGGATCCAGTCCGTTATTCAATTCGTCAACGGAAGTCTCCTGAACCGCATCTCCGAAAATCTCCCGAAGGACTTCCATCTTTTTCGCCATGGCTGCATTGGAGTCGATCACTCGTTTCTCCTCTTCCACAGATACAGCCGCGTATGATTTAATGAGATTCCTAGACAATGATCTCGTCGCCTCCACCTCTGCTGATTACGATCTCCGCAGAGTCTTCCAATTTTCTGATAATATTGACAATCTTCTGCTGGGCTTCCTCCACATCCTTCATACGCACAGGACCCATGAACTCCATATCCTCTTTGATCATCAACGCCAGACGTTTTGACAGATTGTTGAAAATCGCATTCTGAACCTGCTCGTTGGCACCTTTCAGCGCAATCGCCAGATCATTATTATCCACATCACGAAGCACACGCTGGATGGCTCTGTCGTCCAGCAACAGAACATCCTCGAATACGAACATCTTCTTACGGATCTCATCCGCCAGTTCAGGCTCCTCAATCTCCAGCGTCTCCATAATATGCTTCTCTGTACCGCGGTCAACCGTATTCAGAATCTCAACCACCGCATCCACACCACCGATAATGGTGTAATCCTGATTCACAAGGCTTGCCAGCTTCGATTCCAGCACCTTCTCCACTTCCTTGATCACATCCGGGCTGGTACGATCCATCATGGCAATACGCTTTGCGACATCCGACTGCCTGTCGGGAGGAAGCGCCGAAATAATCAACGCCGCCTGACTCGGAGACAGATACGACAGGATCAAAGCAATCGTCTGCGGATGCTCATCCTGAATAAAGTTGAACAACTGGGTTGCGTCCGTCTTACGTACAAACTCGAAAGGTTTCACCTGCAGGGACGCTGTCAGCTTACCGATCACGTCCATCGCCTTATCTGCTCCAAGCGCCTTATCCAGCAGTTCCTTCGCATATGCAATACCGCCTTCTGCAATATATTGCTGCGCCAGACAGATCTCGTAGAATTCATTGATGACTTCATCCTTCATCTGCGGGGTAATGCTCCTGGTATTGGCAATCTCCAGCGTCAGTTCCTCGATCTCATCTTCTTTCAAATGTTTGAAAATGGTAGCGGATCGCTCCGGTCCCAACACAATCAACAGAATCGCTGCCTTCTGCAGTCCTAACAGAGGGGCATCCTGACCATAATTATTCCTCATCCGGCTCTACCCCCAATCTTCGCTCAGCCAGTTGCGCAGCAGGTTCGCCACCGCATCCGGATTCTCATCCACGAACTTCTCAATACTCTTACGGGCATTGGATTTCTCTTCCAGTTCAATATCTTCCGGCGGAATCTCCGGAGTAGACTGCAACAGAGTCTCCACCGACAGTTCCTCTTCCTGCTCCTGCTGTTTGGATTCCCGCATACTCCGCAGAAGCACGAACGCCAGCAGACCGATAATCAGAACAATCAATGCAATCGTAACCACATCCGTCATCTTGACGGAGGATTTCTCTGCATCCACGCACCAGTTTTCCAGATATGAGACGAAAGAAATATTCTCTTTGGGGACTCCCGTCGCCGCCGAAACGGTAGCGATCCAGTCTTCATCCACTTCCATCTTGGTTCTGACATTGTCATTGGCAAGCTTATACTCTTCCCAGGTCATATCCTCCAGCAGCCCTTGCTTCCTGGCGTTCTTCTCGTAAATCTTATTGTAGGTCACCGTGGTTACCGCGATGCTGGAATCGGCTGTATTCACGATTCCGGGCGGGATGCTCCTGTATGAGGTATATTCATTCGGCAGGTAGTGATACTGGTTCTCTATTTCCGTAGAACTCTGCTCATTATTACTCTGGAATACATACGTCGGAGAATCGGATGTATTGGATGTCGTTCCCGGAACACCGCCGTCTCCGCTGGTTGATTCCGCAGAATACTCCGTCTTATCCGCGTATACGCTCTCTTTCGTGCCATCCTGGGATTCATATTTATGGGTTGCATCTTCTCCGGATGTGAAATCAACAGACATATGGGGTGATACCGTTACGGAACTGAATTCCTTCAGGCCCACCAAGGCTTTCAGAACGGCCGCCTCCGCCAGACTGTCCGTCTGTCGGGATATGGTAAGCTGGTTCGTTGCTGCTCCGCTCAATGTACTCTCATTCGCCCCGGCAAAATACAGATTGCCCTCCGAGTCCATGATGGTGATTCGCTCCGTGGATTCGTTCCCCAGGGCGGTAGCCACAAACTGGGCAATCGCCCGCGCCGTATCCGTCGTCATGTCACTCCGGCCACGGAGTGTCAGTATAATCGCCGCCGAGGAATCCATATTCTGATAAATCAGAGTGCCGTTATCCTCCGGGATCTCCAGATTCACGGTGGCATCTTTGACAAAATCAAAGGATTTCAGGTCGTTCTTGATCTGTACCTCCAGATTCTTGTGGTACAGTTTCTGTTTGTCCGACTCTGTGGTGCTGAAGCCGCCGCTGCTCAGCAGGGATTTCAGATCCGCGTAATCGCTCGTCTCAAATCCTTTGCTGCCCAGTGCAAGGTTGGCGTCGGATTCCTGTCCCTTCGCCACACGAAAAGTACGCCCGTCATCGGACACCTTGTAATCAACCCCTGCTTCCTGCAGGATCTCGCTGACCTCAGCACCTTCTGCGGACGTCTCTGCCGTAATCAGAAACGTATATTTTGTTTTCGTCAGAACATTCACCAGAACAACCAGCGCGATGATCACGACCAATGTAGATCCCACGATCACGATCTGTTGCTTCCTGCCGAATTTCTTCCACCATTCCAGAATCTGTTTACCCAGCTTTTTCAAGCGTTCCAGAATCTTTTCCATGCAATAATCACTCCTTATGTAACAACCATTCCGTTATGACTCCTCCGATCTGCATGGAGCAGCCAATCCCCTCCTGGCCATATCCGATGCACCAACCGGTCACACGCATCCGAAAGCAGTTCCGCCAGCCGCTTCCGTCCCGGTCAGATGTTCATATTGATCAATTCCTTGTATGCATCCATGAATTTGTCCCTGATGGCAACCGTATACTGAAGTGCCGTTGATGCCTTCTGCAGTGCGATCGTCAGGTCATGTGTATTCTCTGTTTCTCCCAATGCCAGCTTCAATTCTTCATTCTCCGCATCGGAAATATAACTGTTTGTCGTATGTATGTTGTCTATCGCTGTTCCCAGCATCGCTGAGAAAAGATCACTCTGCCCCTTTTCCACGCCTTTTGCCGCAGAGCCGCTCTTATCAAGCACATTCTGGATAATCCCGGAAGAACCGGATAACGTTAAAATATCCATCCGTTACCTCCTCTTATTTGACCATATCAAGTCCCTTCATGGCCATCGTCTTGCTGGCATTGAAGGCTGTCGTGTTGGCTTCATAGGAACGGGTCGCATCAATCAGATCCGTCATCTCCTGAATGATGTTCACGTTGGGATACATGACATATCCGTTCTCGTCAGCATCCGGATGATCCGGTTCATATACCATGACCATCTCGTCCCAGGTATCATCGAAAACACCCGTCACTTTCACACCCGACCCGGTATATTGATCAATCCCCCGGTTCAGATGATCGATCTTCTCATTCAGCACATGGCTGAAAGGGGTCTGCTTCCCCTGCTGTTCAAACATAACCACCTGTCTCCTGTAAGGAGTACCGTCCGCCGTTCTGGTAGTCTCCGCATTGGCTACGTTTTCCGCAATCACATCCATCCGGAGCCGTTGCGCTGTCAGTCCGGAAGCGCTGATATCAAAACTGTCGAACATGTTCATATCTCAATTCCTCCCTACTTCATAACGGACTGGAGATTCTGAAACTCCATGGAAATACTGTTGATCAGTCCCTCGTACTTGATCTGGTTCTTGACCAGGGTAACATTCTCTTGGTCCGGATCCACATTGTTGCCGTCCGCCCGGTAAACATAATCCGCATAATCCGTATACGGACGGGGCTTCAGACTACCGGTTCTGATTCCGGCCACCTTCGCATCCACTGATTGATACCGGTCTGACCCCAGCGCCTTTTTCAATTCCGATTCAAAGGCCACATCCTGTCGCTTGTATCCGGGTGTATCCGCATTTGCAATATTGTTCGCAATCGCATTATTCCTAAGCCATGCGGCGTCGGCTGCCGCATCCAGCACATCTACATAATCATATACTCCGAGATCATACATAGGCATTTTCCTTTCTGACTGTTTAACAGACCACGCCACCTTATTCCATTATAGATTATTCTGGAAAAAAGACAAGCAGATTTTGTAAAAAAAGCACAAGATAAAGTATATTCTGTTTCCGGCAGACACTAAATATTCCCAATTTTCACCTTTTCGCTTACATAATCAAAAGTTCCGCAAAAAAACAGGGACCCATTGCATTGCAATAAATCCCTTTACGCGCTCTGCCGGCATATTCCTTTATGCCATTCTCCTGTCACATCATATATCGGAGACTGCGGTCCGATTCTTAACCCCGATCAACGATTCCTCTTCCATTTCTTCAGTTCCTCGAAAATCGCATCGTTTACGACCTTGATGTAGGTACCCTTCATTCCGGAGGATCTGCTCTCAATCACGCCCGCGCTCTCGAATTTACGCAGCGCGTTCACGATCACGCTCCGGGTAATGCCGACCCGGTCTGCAATCTTGCTGGCCACCAGAATCCCCTCCGTTCCGTCCAGTTCCTCAAAAATATGGTAGATTGCATCCGTTTCGGACACCGACAGGGTATTCAGTGCCGAATGAACCACCGCCTGTTTCCGGTTCTCCTCCGCACTCTCTTCACTGACCGAACGCAGCATCTCCAGTCCCACCACAGTCGTTCCGTATTCACACAGAATAATATCGTCAATATTATAATCACCACTGTTCTTGTACAGGAAAAGGGTGCCGAGCCGCTCTCCCGCAATATCAATCGGTGTCACTACCATTCGGTTCCGGCACGCTTCCGGCGTTTCAAACCCCAGCGTCTGCGGATTCACATTCTCCTTCGTGGACAGCACCGTCAGAAACCGCTCATTCAGATCCGGATCAATCAGATTCCCCACCGTATTATCCAGAAGTTCCGTAATCAACGGAATGCCTCTGGTAATGCCTGTTCCCAGAACCTTTCCTTTCCTGCTGATCACCAGTACATTGGAAAGCAATATCTCTTGCATCACGGAACAGATATCATTGAAAACCACTTTGCTGGAATTGTTGTTATGCAACAGTTTTCCGATCTTTCTTGACTTATCCAGTAATTGTACACTACTCATTTGCCCATTCATCCCTCAATTCTGTGCTTCCCATCCTCCCCACTCCGTTGGGCTTTCGGGAACGAAAAAAAGCACGTCTGCATACGCCATCATAGCATATAAAACGCGCTTTTTCAACACTTTTCAAAATATTGTATACTTCTTTCCGTTGTCGCCTCGCAATTGTGTATACAATTCACGCAGGCGCTCCGACATTAGACGATCCCGGATTCTATTTTTCTTGTCCATACGGATGTCAACCATTCTGTTCCGCCGGCTTCCTGGGTCTCTGCCATACCATGTAGTCACATTCCGGATTGTCGATACAGCCGTAATACCGTCTTCCTTTCATGGTTTTGCGGATCACCACATCCTTGCCGCATTTGGGACACGGAACACCGATTTTCTCGAAATACGGTTTCGTAAACCGGCACTCCGGAAACCCGGGACAGGCCAGAAACTTACCATGAGGTCCGTATTTGATCACGAGATTCTTCCCACAGACCTCGCAGACTTCATCCGTCACCTCATCTGCAATCTTTACCTCTGCCAGCTGCTTTTCCGCTGCCGCAACCGCTTCATCCAGATCCGGATAGAAATTGGATACAACCGTCTTCCAGTTCACGACGCCCTCTTCCACCTTATCCAGCAGCGCCTCCATATTCGCGGTAAAGTTCACATCCACGATACTCGGAAACGCATCTTTCATCATGGAGTTGACCACTTCCCCCAGTTCTGTCACATAGAGATTTTTATTCTCCTTTGCCACATACCTTCTGGCAAGAATCGTTGTAATGGTAGGTGCGTAGGTACTCGGTCTTCCGATCCCCAGTTCCTCCAGTGCTTTCACGAGGGAAGCCTCCGTATAGTGTGCCGGCGGCTGTGTGAAATGCTGCTTCGGCTCCACCTGCTCCAGCGTCAGCCGGGTATTGGAATCAATACTCTTCACCAACGTATTATTTTCTTCTTTTTCTTCATCATCCTGGGTGTATACGGACATAAATCCTTCAAATACTACCTTGGATGCGGATATCAAATAACGATAGTCTGCCACATCGATCTTCACGGATGTGGTCTCATACTCTGCCGGTGCCATCTGGCTCGCAACAAACCGTTTCCAGATCAGCTGGTATAGTCTGTACTCGTCTCTGGACAATGATTCCTTCACTTCGGACGGAATTCTGTTGACATCGGTAGGTCGGATTGCCTCATGGGCGTCCTGGATCTTTTTGCCGGTTTTCTTCTCCGCAACGGCCTCTGCACAGAATTGCTCTCCGTAAAAATGTGTAACGAAATCTCTGGCCATTGCAGCCGCTTCCTCAGAGATTCTGGTGGAATCGGTACGCAGATAGGAGATCATACCGACGGTACCGTGTCCCTTGATATTCACGCCCTCATAGAGCGACTGGGCGATCCGCATGGTTTTCTGGGTGGAGAAATTCAACACCTTGCTGGCTTCCTGCTGCAGGGTTGAGGTCGTAAACGGAAGGGGCGCCTTTTTGGTCCGGCTGCCCTTCTTTACTTCGGCAACCTTCGGGGTACCCTTTTGAATCTCCCCGGCAATCCGCATGGCTTCCGCCTCACTGGTGATCTCCATCTTCCCATTCTGATCCCCGTAAAATCTTGCCGTGAGCGGCTTCTTCTGTCCTTCCACCGTCACAAGGGCGTCCAGGCTCCAGTACTCCTCCGGCACAAACGCCTCCACTTCGGCTTCCCGGTCACAGATAATACGCAGCGCAACAGACTGAACCCGGCCTGCTGACAGTCCGCGCTTCACTTTTTCCCACAGGAGCGGCGAAATACGATATCCAACCATACGGTCCAGTATTCTTCTGGCCTGCTGGGCATCTACCAGATCCATGTCGATCTCTCTGGCATTTTTCAGGGATTCCCTGACGGCATTCTTGGTGATCTCGTTGAATGCGATTCGATATACTTTTTTGTCGGCAAGATTCAGAGCATGATAGAGATGCCATGAAATTGCCTCCCCTTCACGGTCCGGGTCGGTTGCAAGATAGATCTTCTCCGCCTTCCTGGCCGCTTTCCTAAGTGCCGCAAGGATATCTCCTTTTCCTCTTATCGTAATGTATTTCGGTTCATAGTCGTGTTCCACATCAACACCGAGCTGACTCTTGGGAAGGTCGCGGACATGCCCATTGCTGGCCATAACCTCGTAGTTGGCTCCCAAAAACTTCTGAATTGTCTCGACTTTATGCGGAGATTCCACGATGACAAGATATTTCGCCATACGGTTTCCCCTTTCCGCGGTTATCGTGAGATAATATACACTATTCTAAACATGAATGCAATAAATATTTTCAGACACATTTCCCGGGGATTCCCCGAAAACATTACATTTTTCGCGCGACATAGCCTGCATTCCGGGTAACCTTCCCTGCCAGTTCCATCCGTAAAACGGTTGTCAGCAACAGATTCATCGGGATCTCCCGCTCTGTTTTCTCCTGCAGTTCATACCGGATATCATCCATACTTTTCGGCGTCAGATCCAGAATATGCAGAATCTGTGTCGCAAGATCTCCTCCGCCGGACTCCGTCCCGGATGGACTCTTCCAATCCGCGCATTCTCCGGCAGCTTCCGATCTGTCGGATATCGTTTCGATGCCGGTTTCTGCGGCAATGCCCGTCCCGTTAGTATCCAGTCCCAGACACTCCACCAGAAGTGCAGGAGTCACGGCTATCCCTGCCCCCTGCCAGATCAGCCGGTTACAGCCAAAGCTCAATGCATCCGTAACCCGTCCCGGAAGCGCATAGATATCCTTGCCCTGCTCCAGTGCCAGATCCGCTGTAATCAGGGTACCACTCCTCTCCCTGGCCTCCATGACCAGAACCGTATCGCTCAATCCGCTGATAATCCGGTTCCTCATCGGGAAATTCTGCTGCCGTGGCGGCGTCCCCGGGGGATACTCGCTGACAACACATCCTTTCTCACCCAGCAGATCGTATATTTCCCGGTTTTCCGCCGGATAACAGATATCGATTCCGCTCCCCAACACGCCGACGGAATACCCGCCTGCTTCAACCGCCGCTTTCTGGGCGATACTGTCAATCCCGGCGGCGAGACCGCTTACGATCCCCGCCCCCGCTCTCGCAAGTGCCATGGAATATACCCGCGCTGCATATTTACCATATTCCGAACACAGTCTGGCTCCAATCACCGCAACCATATGTTTTTCCTCCTGCGGCAGTCTGCCGATATAGAACAGTCCCAGCGGCGGATCCGGAAGCTGCTTCAGTCGTTCGGGATATTCCCGGTCCCAGTACGTGCAATGCCGTATGCCCTGCACAGACAGATTCTCATACGCTTCCCTGCGTGCCTCCCACCTCCAATGCTGCATTACCTCCCCCAGGATTTCACTTTTATGTAAACCAATGATTTTTCTCCGCTCTGCGTCCGAAAGCTTCGCTATGCCGGATATCCCCCGCCCATCCCGGCAGCCCAATCCCATTTTTTTATTTGTGTACTGTAACAGTTTCCAGAAACTCACGCATCCGATTCCCGTGGTTTTCTGGACGGCATAGATAAATATTCCCCTTGCATTCGATTCTTCGTTATTCATTATGTAAACCTCCTACAACCTCTTTTCCTACTGCCACTCATTATTCTGATACATAATCGCTTCCGCAATATGCGCCTCTTCAATCTTCTCCGCTTCCTCCAGATCCGCAATCGTTCTCGCAACCTTCAATATTTTGTGATAGCTTCTGGCCGAGAATCCGGTTGTCTCATAGGCCAGACGCAGGATTGCTTCCGCCTCCGGCGACATCCTGCAATATTGTGTCACTGCTTCCGCATGCAGATCACTGTTGAACGTCACATCACTTCCCTTATACCGCTCCGCCTGTATGGCGCGGGCAGTTTCCACCTGTTTTCTCAGGGTCGCGCTGTCTACCCCCCGCTTCCCGTTCAGGATCTTCTCATAATCCACTCCCGCCAGAGTAACGCACAGATCAATCCGGTCATAAATGGGACCCGAGATTTTCATCTGGTATCTTCTGATCTCTCCCGGGGTACATCTGCAGCGGTTACGATCCGGGTAATATCCGCAGGGACAGGGGTTCATGGCCGCAAGCAGCAGAAAAGACGCAGGATAGATGTAGTGACCGCCGGTTCTGGCAATATGAATCTCCTTATCCTCCAGCGGCTGACGCAGTATTTCCAGTACTTCCCTCCGGAATTCCGGCAATTCATCCAGAAACAGTACCCCTCTGTGGGATAAACTGATCACGCCCGGTCTCGGAATACTCCCTCCTCCGGCCATGGCATATTCGGTTATTGTGTGATGCGGTTGAAACATGGGACGCTTTCTGACGAGACCGCGGCGCACATCCAGCTGCCCCGCGATGCTATAGATTTTAGATACTTCCAGACTCTCCTCATAGGTCAGAGGAGGAAGAATGGTCGGAACTCGTTTGGCAATCATGGTCTTCCCGGCGCCGGGTGGTCCGATCATCAGAAGATGATGGAACCCGGCAGATGCAATTAGGGCTGCCCGGATGGCTCCCTCCTGTCCTCGTATATCCTGAAAGTCCACATCACTCTCCTTCGGCTCCTCTCCGGCTGCGGACTCCTGCCACTGCTGACGACGTTGCTTCTCCCATTCCCTCTGGGTGGATTCCTCTGCCCGGACATAAGCCACTGCATCCTCCAGAGATTGACAGCCATAGATCCGAATCCCCTCAACACAGATTCCTTCCCCATAGTTGTCATAGGGAATCAGACAACACTCATATCCGTTCCGCCTTGCTTCCAGGACGCTCGGCAACACACCTTTCACAGCTCTGACCTGTCCGTCCAGTCCCAATTCCCCCAGTACCATTTTCTTCTCGCAAATGTTCTTGGGCAGCATCTGTAGGGAAGAGAGAATCCCCAATGCAATCGCCAGATCAAAAGCCGCTCCCTCTTTCCGGATATTGGCCGGAGACAGATTGACCGTAATTCTGACCGGTGGAATACGATAGCCGGTATTCTTCAATGCGACACGGACCCGTTCTCTCGCCTCCTTTACCTCTCCGTTCACGGAACCGACCAGTTCAAAAACCGGCAGTCCCTGCGACGTGTCTACCTCCACATGGGTCAGATAACAGTCCAGCCCGTGCAGTGCCCCTGATGTAATTGTTCGAAACATAATAATCCCCCTTTATGCTTTTTTACATGGATTCGGACGTCCAAAGTCCTTGCAGGATTGTTTCGCTGCGTCTATCAGAAAGGAAAATCCGAAACTCGCCTCATTGGAGGTTCAGACATGGAAGTTCCTTTCCGGTGTCAAGCGCCATACGTAAAACATCCTATAGGCATCTGACGTGCGAATCTTACATGGAAAACTGATTTGGAAAATAGTAGTGAATACACTGAATCTGATAGGCGGACCGGTCTGAACCGGCCGCCCGCAGAAGTCATAGAAATTACATGAAAAAAGAATCGTATGATATATCAGAACATGGAGTCGAAATTGGAAACTCCGCCCCCGAGTTTATTCATCATCACGTCCGGATCCTGGGCAAACTGAATTGCCATCTCTCTGTCAATTCTACCGGACTGATACAATTGCAGAATCGCTTCATCCATCGTGATCATCCCCAGTTTTCGGTTCGTCTGCATCACGCTGACGAGCTGGTGGGATTTGCCTTCGCGGATCAGATTCCGAACTGCATGGTTCGCATGCATGACCTCGAATGCAGCTGCCCGTCCCAGACCATCTGCCGTCGGAATCAGCTGCTGGGAGATTACTGCTTCCAAAACATTCGCGAACTGAACCCGGATCTGCTGTTGCTGATGTGGCGGGAATACATCGATCACACGGTCAACCGTACTGGCTGCACCGATGGTATGCAGGGTGGATAATACCAGATGTCCGGTCTCCGCTGCGGTAATCGCAACACTGATCGTCTCGTAGTCACGCATCTCCCCTACCAGAATGACATCCGGGTCCTCCCGCAGGGCCGCGCGCAGTGCATTGGCGTAAGACTGGGTATCCAGACCGATTTCTCTCTGATTTACCATTGATTTTTTGTGCTGGTGAAGATATTCGATCGGGTCCTCCAGCGTAATGACATGCGCTTCCCGGTTGTTATTAATCTTATCGATAATGGATGCCAGTGTCGTGGATTTACCGCTTCCGGTCGGTCCGGTGACTAACACCAGTCCTCTTTTTCTCTGATAGAGATCGATGACGGACTCCGGAACGCCCAGCTTCTCTGCCGGCGGAACAGAGGTTCCGACCAGACGAAGGGCAAGCGCAACCGAACTGCGCTGCTTGAATGCATTCACACGATATCTTCCGAGACTCGGAATGGAGAACGACATATCGTACTCCCCCCGCTCATCAAACGCATTCCACTGCTTCTCACTCATAATCTCGTGCGCCACCTGTTCGGAATCCTTCGGCAGCACCTTATCAAACTCCATGGTAACCAGAGTTCCGTTCACCCGCATCTTGGGCGGTACGCCGACGGTAATATGCAGGTCACTGGCTCCGGCTTCCTTCGCAATGCTGAGCAATGTTTCTATACTTTCCATCTGTACACTCCCCTCTAGAAGTTCTTGCCCGGTACATACTCCTCATCCTCTTCCTGACAGGGTACATACTCCGGTTCCTCCACCTGGATTCCTTGGTTGCGCAATGCAGAGGTATCCATAATGTATCTGTTATCCATGGTTTTCATGATATCCACAATCTCCAGATCACCATAGACCATCTCGTTGCTGAGATCCACAATACTGTTATCCTTAAAGCTCAATATCACCGGCCGGAGAAGATTTCTGGTATTCGGTGTAATGACCAGCCCCTTCTCCCCGGTATTCAGTTCAATACTGGTTCCCGCGGCCAGAATGTTGATCGAACCCGTCAGCGCTTCCACCACCCGCTCGTCGAACACCTCCGGATTCTCCATCAGATACCGCAGTGCCTTCACTTCCGATGCGGGTTCTCCCACATACTGCATCGCTGTCATCGTATCATAGGTCTCCGCCACAGCCAGCATTCTGGCTCCCATCGTCATCTTTACACTCAGCGGTTTCCCGGACGCAAGATCATCCAATGCTTTTCTGCACAGAAGACAGTTCCGTTTGATGCCGGGATTGGAACTGAACACTTTCTCGATCAACTCGTATCCCGCCAATTCCGCCCGACGTTCCACTTCCATATCCTGTGCGGTAAGCGATGTTTTTTCCTGGATACTCTTCAGAACGGACAGTTTGCCGATATCATGAACCAGACCGGAGATAACAATCTCATTCATCTCCTCCACCTTCAGGTTCATGGCATGCGCCATCATGGCACACAGGATTGCAACATTCAGGGAATGCTTATACACATAATCCTCTTTGCTCCGCAGATTCTGGATGAAGTTGATCTTCTTATCCAGATGACCGTATGACCGCAATACATTATCTGTTATGACCTGTATCTTGGCGGCACGATTCCGGAACAGAATCAACTGCAGTTCTTCCTGTATTGCAAACACATACATGGTCTGAAATCGCTCAAAATTAATATCATCGATTGTCATCGGCGGTACCGGCTCTGCCGGCTCCAGAATGAAAATACCGAGCAATCCGAAATTCTGAATACTGCTGATACCCTGCGGTGTCAGTTTCGAATTCCGCTCATACAATAAAACTCCGTTCTTGTTGTAAATAGGACGCGCAAGACGCATTCCCGTTTTCAGATCAGCAGTCTTAACGAATTTCATGTACCCCCAACCTTTCTCTTATGCCTGATCCAGAGCCTCCCGCAATTTGGTCAGTGCTCTTTTTTCTATTCTGGAAACGTAACTTCGGGATATCCCCATATATATCCCTATCTCACGCTGTGTCTGTTCCCGGTATCCCTGCAGTCCGTATCTCCTGCAGATAATCTCATACTCCCGGTCGTTCAGCAATGTCTGAATGATATCGGTCAGCATGCCGAGCATCTCATTCCGGCCAAGCCGCTCCGCAATGTCCGGCTGATCATCCGGTGTAATATCCAGAAGACTGATCTCGTTGCCTTCCTTATCGGTACCGATCGGTTCATACAGTGATACTTCTCTGGATATTTTTTTCCTCGCCCGCAGCATCATCAGTAATTCATTGTCAATGCATCTGGCGGCATACGTTGCCAGACGACTCCCCTTTTCGATGCTGTACGTATCGATTGCCTTGATGAGCCCCACCGTTCCAATAGAGATCAGATCCTCCGGATCCTCCTCGCAGTTCCGATATCGCCTTACCACATGAGCCACCAGTCTCAGATTATGTTCAATCAGAAGATTACGCGAATCAATCTGCTCCTCTTCCGTTCCCGTTCTCATTCGCTCCAGATGGTCCAGTTCCTCCTCGCCGGTCAATGGTTGTTTGAATGTCTTCAATCCGGAAGCTCCCGAAGTCAATTTATATATTCTATGACGTCAAGCGACCGTAAGTGCCTTTCCATCCCAAAGCATTTCACCGAATATTATACCAAAAAAGCATAATAATACAAGAATATTATGTAAATTCATCTCCGCTTTTCAACACATATTCACAGGACACATAATTGCTCAGATCCATCCCCTTTTCCGTCAGCCGTATGCACCCGTTTTCCCGAACCACAAGCCCCTCCTGCACCAGGCGGTCCGTCACCCCCGGATACACGCAATCAATACACGTTCCGAAGGCAGTCCGAAATGCCTCCTCATTCACTCCCTCATTCATCCGGAGTCCCAGAAACAAGGTTTCTTCCATGGCATCCTCCCGATCCGGCACCACCACACTGTCCGGGTTGATGCAGTGATCCAGGTACAAATCCATGGATGTTTCGTTTTTATAACGTTTTCCTCCGTAAAAAGAGGATGCTCCCAGCCCCAGGCCGATGTAGGGCTCCCGTTTCCAATATGTGATGTTATGTAAACTTGCAAAGCCGCGTTTTGCGTAATTGCTGATCTCGTACTGTTCGTAGCCATGCTGCGCAAGCATACTTCGTGTCAGGGCATACATGTCACGCTCCGTATCCTCATCCGGAAGCGGTGGAAATCCTCCACCCGCCCCTTCTTTCGGATTCCCGTATCTCTCATAAAACGGGGTTCCCTCTTCAATCATCAGACTGTATGCACTGATGTGCTGCGGTTCCAATGCCAGAACACGTTCCAGTGTGCTCCGGTATGATTCCAGTGTCTGTCCCGGAAGGGCACTCATCAGATCAATGTTGATATTGTCAAATCCTGCTGCCGCAGCTCCCTTGTAGTTTTCCAGAAAAGTGGCATAATCATGTATTCTTCCGATGGTTTGCAGTTCTCTATCCACGGTGGACTGCAGCCCGAAGCTGATCCGGTTGATTCCGGCTTCCCGGTATGCTGCCAGTTTCTCTTCCGTAACCGTACCCGGATTGGCTTCCAGCGTGATCTCCGCATTCGCCTCAAAAGGAAAACGGCTTTTTAGTTTACATAATATAGATTCTATCATGGTTGCCGGAAGCACAGAAGGGGTTCCGCCACCGAAAAAGACCGATTTCACTGTAATCGATTCCTGACCGTATGTGTCGATTTCCTGCAATAATCGGTTTACATAAACTTCAAATCTATGTTCCTGCTCCGAACCGTTCATCTCCCCAACACCAAAAGAGAGGAAATCGCAATACAGACATTTCCTGACGCAATATGGTATATGAATATATATTGCAACAGGTGTCATGACGATTTCCTCCCCGGATTTCCTGCCTATTGGGCGATCAGTTCTCGTCCAGTTTCAAAACACTCATAAATGCATTCTGCGGAATCTCCACGTTACCGATCTGACGCATTCGCTTCTTGCCTTCCTTCTGTTTCTCCAGCAGCTTCTTCTTTCGGGTAATATCGCCGCCGTAACACTTGGCCAGCACGTCCTTACGCATGGCTTTCACGGTCTCCCTGGCGATAATCTTGCCGTTCACAGCCGCCTGAATCGGGATCTCAAACAGATGCCGCGGAATCTCGTCCTTCAATTTCTCGCACATTTTTCTGCCCCGCTCATATGCGGAGTCCTTATGAACGATAAAGGACAGGGCATCCACCATCTCATGATTCACCAGGATGTCCAGTTTCACCAGCTCCGATGTCTCGTATCCCTTCAGGTCATAGTCAAAGGATGCATATCCTCTGGATCTGGATTTCAATGCATCAAAAAAGTCATAGATAATCTCATTCAAAGGCAATTCATATCGGAGAAGCGCTCTTGTCTCCTCCATGTATTCCATGCCAAGATATCGTCCTCTTCTCTCCTGGCACAATTCCATAATGGAACCGATAAATTCTGTTGTTACCATGATCTCTGCGGAAACAATCGGTTCTTCCATGTAAGATATCTCCGAAGGATCCGGCAGGTTGGACGGATTCGTCAGATCAATGATCTCTCCGTTTGTCTTGTGCACCTTGTAGATAACGCCCGGCGCTGTAGTTACCAGGTCCAGATTATACTCCCGCTCCAGACGTTCCTGAATAATCTCCAGATGAAGCAGTCCCAGGAATCCGCATCGAAACCCAAAGCCCAGGGCAAGAGAAGTCTCCGGCTCATACCGGAGGGATGCATCATTCAGTTTCAGTTTCTCCAGCGCGTCCCTCAGATCCGGGTATTTGGCGCCGTCTGCCGGATACAGACCACAGTACACCATGGACTGCACTTCCTTATACCCCGGAAGGGGTTCGGCACACGGATTCCCGTCCTCTGTCACCGTATCTCCCACCTGGGTGTCCTTCAGGTTCTTGATCGACGCAGTCAGATAGCCGACCATTCCCGCCGACAGTTCTTCACAGGGGATCAGCTGACCTGCTCCGAAATAGCCCACTTCAACAACATCGAATCTGGCTTTCGTCGCCATCATCCGAATGGTGGTGCCCTTCCGTACAACGCCTTCCCTGATACGGCAGAATACAATTACTCCCTTGTAGGGATCATAAACCGAGTCAAAAATCAATGCCTGCAGCGGATTCCGGCTACTGCCGCCCGGGGCCGGAATCTTATTGACAACCGCCTCCAGAACATCCTCAATCCCGATACCGTTCTTCGCGGAGATCCGGGGCGCATCCTGGGCTTCCAGCCCGATCACATCCTCAATCTCATCGATCACACGCTGCGGATCCGCACTGGGAAGATCGATCTTATTGATCACCGGGAACACATCCAGATCATGATCCAGCGCAAGATACACATTGGCAAGCGTCTGCGCCTCAATCCCCTGTGCCGCATCCACCACCAGAATCGCCCCATCACACGCAGCAAGACTCCGGCTCACCTCATAGTTAAAATCCACATGCCCGGGCGTATCGATCAGATTGAACACATATTCCGTTCCGTCCTTTGCCTGATACACCGTCCGCACTGCCTGGGATTTGATTGTGATTCCTCGCTCTCTCTCCAGATCCATGTTATCCAGTACCTGCTCCTGCATCTCCCGGGATGTCAGAAGTCCTGTTTTCTCTATGATACGATCCGCAAGGGTTGATTTCCCGTGATCAATATGTGCAATAATACAGAAATTCCTAATCTTACTCTGATCCATCTCTATCCTCATTTTCCGGCGCTCTGCAACGCAGCTCCGCCCCCGATTCCTTATGGAATCTTCAGAATAAAATATAGCATAGGAAAAACCTTTCTGTCTATTCTTTTTCTGTAACTGCCCTAGGAATCCGTGCCGCCCAGTGTCAGCGCAATAATGTGTGACAAAGGTTCCACCGCATTCATGGCTTCTTCCACCGTATTGGTCTGTGCCCCCAGTTCAATCAGCATGGTTTTCCCCCGATAATGCATGTTATACCGACTTTTCCGCAGATATATTTTCCGAGTCAGCCCCGGGTAGTACTCATTTGCCCTCATCTGCGCTTTCAGGGAAAATGCCAGATTCTCCGCCAGGTTCGGATTCTTCAGATAGGAGATCGGACCCGATGTACTGTCGTAGGATAACCCATTAAAGAACATGAACATCGCACAGTCCTTCCCGTCAATCTGCGTCACCAGTTTCTTTCCCTCGGGCATCTCATCCCTGTGCAGATCAATGACCACCTCGATGGAAGGATTCTCGGCAAGAATCTGTTCCAGGGCATCGGCCGCATAGTAATATGCATCATTTCTGCGGATCACATCATATTCTCCCGTGTCATGCAGCACAGAATAGCCATACCCCCGCAGCAGTTCTGCCAGTTTCTCACCGGCTCCCACAACGGTGTCCTCCTTATGGTCCGGTCTGGAATCTATGTAACCTTCCTGGGAATGGGTGTGGTAGATCAGAATCTGCGGAAGATCCGATCCCGGTTCCACATGCAGATCATAGCGATTCAGATTCTCCCAGGTAATTCCAGCTTCCGTTACCGCGGTTGTGGGATCCACGGTGTAAAATTCCCGCAGCAGATTGTCGGCCACCGTGAATTGTGTGAGATCGTATCGGATCAGGGGCTCGGAGTGATGAATCAATCCGTTTCTCCATTCCATATCACTGTTATTGGTTCCGTGCACCATGGCAGATGCCACTTCCACGCTGTCCCCTTCGGCAATCGGTTCCCCACCCGCCGCCGTTGCATCCGCTCCGGATGCAGTTTCCGGCGTCTCGCGCTCCCCCGCATCCGGCGTCTCGCCTCCCTCTGCCCAATCCGGTTCAGCCTGCCCCTTTGCAAGCAGTATATCCTGCTGCCATTCCCGTATTCTACCAAGCTGTTCCTCTGCTATCTTCCGGCTCGCAGGATCGGTGTCCTCTCTCTGCGACGTCTCACTGTCCGAAAACGGAATCGGCAGAATACCCAGCATATTTTTTACCCGGTTCCATCCCTCTGTCCGGCTTCCGCTGATATAATACAATGTCGGCGACATGATCTGCCCTATCCGCCCAAACAAAACCACTGCCAGCACGACCGTAACAATCGTAAAACATTTCCTCACTCCACTCCATCTACGTTCCATGCACCTACAATCCTTCCGGTTTGCCAATCGGCAAAAGGGTTCTACTGATTATTGTATGCACAACGGTCGCCATCTATGACTGAAGCCATTCCGACTGCAATGCTTCATTGATTGCCTCAGACAGGGTATAGCTTACCAGATGGACGATTTCATCAATATCTTTCCCCGTGACATAGAAATTGTGAAGTTCTGACGTCCATGTGGCCGGATCGATCTCTATGGAACGTCCGGAACGCTCCAGCGCATCCGATACAATCGTCCCGGCATCCACAACCGTAGGAATCCCGATTGCAATCACCGGTACGCCGAGACTCTCCTCCGTCAACGCGTTCCGATGATTCCCCACTCCGGATCCGGGATGAATTCCGGTATTGGAGATCTGAATCGTCCGGTTCAGACGCTTCGTGCTTCTGGCTGCCAGTGCATCAATCACCAGCACTGCATCCGGTTCCGTCTGCACCACGATGCCTCTGATCACCTCTTCTGCCTCCATACCGGTTCTGGCCATCACACCGGGGGCAATGGCACTGACACGGCTCATTGTCCTTCCCGCGTACGCAGCTGTTCCGAACCGATCCAGAATATGTCTCGTAATTCTGAGATGATCCACAACCTTCGGTCCCAGGGAATCTGCCGTTACGTCTCGGTTTCCCAGTCCCACAACCAGAACCGACATCCCGCCCTTTCCGATCGGAAGCATTTCCCGAAGGTGTTCCGCTATCACATGGGAGATTTCTTCATGATACCCGCTATCCGGTTCCCGCAAATTGGGAACCTCCAATGTGACATATGTTCCCATGGGCTTTCCGATGATTTTGGCACCATTTTTCGTATCCACATTTACCCTTGTCACCCGAATATCCAGTTCCGGTATACTGTATTCCGATACCGTCACACCGCGAACCTGATCAGCGCCCTCCCCGATATTTTCTCTGGCCTCCAGAGCCAGATCCGTTCTGACCATCATACCTTTTCTTCCTTTCCTGGATAATGTAGTATCTATTTTTCGCAATTTCCTGCAAATTATGTATTGACAATTTGCACCCGATTCTATAGAATACAATCGTATGTTTACGTCGGTACGTCCGTGTCCGGAATCGACGTAATCGGGCAAAAAACAGATGATTGTACAGGAGGTGTTCATTTTGGCAAATATCAAGTCTGCGAAGAAGAGAATCCTTGTCAGCCAGACCAAGGCTGATAGAAATAAAGCAATCCGTTCCGGCGTAAAAACAGCAATCAAGAAAGTAAACGCTGCTATTGCCGCTAACGATAAGGCTGCTGCTCAGGCTGCTCTGCTGGAAGCTACCAGCACGATCGATAAGGCTACTACGAAGGGTGTATATCATAAGAACAATGCATCCAGAAAAGTTTCTCGCCTGAACAAGGCCGTAAACGCTATGGCTTAATTTTTTGGGAACACAACATAAAAAGCATCCCATACCGTCATGTGGGATGCTTTTTTATTACTTCTTTTGAATTATGTCCTCTACGCGATCTGTGTA
>JAEDCX010000093.1 GCA_016293925.1 Lachnospiraceae bacterium
AGCATCTGCCTTACAAGCAGAGGGTCATAGGTTCGAGCCCTATAGGTCCCATTTCATTTTTGCCGATGTGGCTCAATTGGCAGAGCAGCTGATTTGTAATCAGCAGGTTATCGGTTCGAGTCCGATCATCGGCTTGGAGATTCTTCGGAATCACAATATATGGATGGATTCCCGAGTGGCCAAAGGGGACAGACTGTAAATCTGCTGCGATAGCTTCGGTGGTTCGAATCCACCTCCATCCACTTGAATATCGGACAGATATTCAGCATACAATATAATAACGCGGGGTAGAGCAGTCTGGAAGCTCGTCGGGCTCATAACCCGAAGGTCACAGGTTCAAATCCTGTCCCCGCTACTCAGGATGTGGAGCAATCCGATCCTACAAAATGCCCAGATAGCTCAGTTGGTAGAGCAGAGGACTGAAAATCCTCGTGTCACTGGTTCGATTCCGGTTTTGGGCATTTTTTTGTTGCCGGAAAGCAGATTCTATTTGATATGAATGTATGATAGGGCCATATCCACAGATACTGAGGTATTTGTGAACATGGTCTTTTTCGATATATGGTAGTTCCGTTTCTGTGTTTTTTCTATATTTGGTTCCGTTATCTTTTCCAAATTCCTAATGATAAAAACCGAAAAAAATGATATAATAGAATATCACTTTCGACTAAGACAGATCGGATTCCCAAAGCAGATCGTGACATGGGGATATCCAAGGTTACGCGTTTGCTTTTTCCATAGAAAGGTTTGCATATGAAGAAGAACACAAAAGACCGGGAGGAGAACGGTACGCTGGGTGAGGCAGCTGTTGGTACATCCGAACAGACGGCTGATCCGGGGAAACGGGAGAGTTATAGAGAAAAGGAATTGCGGGAGATCTCAAATGCATCTGCCCAAGAAATACAGCATGATAAGACTTCTCATAAGAAGTGGTCCTGTCTGGTGGTTGTCGGCATTCTTTTGCTGTTGACATACTGTATTCCGGTTTTGTATTTTCGCAACAGATTTTACGGCGCTACTTATATCAACGGAGAGTCATACGGATTCTGTTCCGCAAAGGAGAGCGAACAGAGACTCATTCATTTTGCGGAGGAGTATGAGCTGAGAGTAACGGGCCGGGGAGACATGACGGCTTCGATCCGTGGCAGTGATACCGGGTTGCGGGTTGTGCCGGATACCGATATCCGGCAGATGATCCGGGAGCAGAATCCGTTTCTGTGGTTTGTGGAGATTTTCAAAGAGCATCATTATACAATTGACTGTGATGTGGAATATGACGAGGCGCGGCTGGCCAAACTGGTGGATGGGATGATTTTCTTTGATCAGAAACTTCAGGTAAAACCGGAGAACGCGTATATCTCCGGGTATATTCCGGAGAAAAAGAGATACGAGATTGTTCCGGAGGTCATGGGCACACAGCTTCTTCCAAAGGCGCGTGAGCGCATTATGGAGGCGTACCGGAATCTGGAGGATGAACTGGATCTGGATCAGGAGGGTCTGTATCGGAATCCGAGAATCTTCTCTGATGACGGGAACCTTACGGAAGCGCTTGCGAACCGGAACCGGCTGGTAGGTTCCAGCATCACCCTGACATTTGGCGAGAACCGGGAGTGTGTGGATGGTGAACTGATTCATACCTGGATGCGGATTGCCGGTACGAAGGCAGACATTGAGATGGAGCAGCTGGCGTCCTATGTGAAGGATTTGGCCCATAAATACAATACATATGGCAAAAAGAGAACCTTTTTGACGATAGACGGTCTGGAACTGACGTTGAAGGGCGGAGCCTTCGGCTGGAGGATCGATCAAGAGGCTGAAGCAGAATTATTATATTCCCAGATTCTGGAAGGAATACAGGAAGAGAGGGAACCTGTGTATTCCGACCGGGGCGTGGAATATGGAGAGAGAAATGATATCGGACAGACGTATATAGAGATCAACCTGAGCAAACAACATTTGTATGTGTTTGTGGAAGGGGAGATTGTATTGGAATCGGATTTTGTATCCGGTGATGTGTTGACGGGTTGTACCACACCACCGGGCGTATTTGCGATTCGTGGTAAAACCACGGAGGCTACTCTCCGGGGAACAGCCCCGAACGGGGATTCCTGGGTGACTCCGGTGCATTACTGGATGCCTTTTAACGGTGGAATCGGTTTTCACGATGCGACCTGGAGACGTCAATTCGGCGGTGAGATCTATCTGACCAATGGTTCTCATGGATGTATCAATCTTCCGAGATCCAAAGCAGAGAAGATTTATGAGATTGTTTATAAGGGGATGCCGGTGATCTGCTATTATGAGGGCGAGATACCGCAGGCACCCGGTCCGGTTACGGAAGAGAACGGAGAAGGAATGAATGAGTAGGAGCGGATTGCTGACAGGCGTCATCGGTGCGTATCAAAAGCAGAGAAAAGAGAAGCGGCTTGCTTATTTCAGGCAGTTGCGTAAAAAGCATAACCGGAATATTGCAAACCCGGTCGAAGAGATCCGCAGGTACGGGTCGGATATCCTGGAATCAGAGAAGTTTATTGCTTCCGGACGGAATATTCAGCATGGCAATATGTCGGTGCGGAAGCATTGCTATCAGGTGGCGAAGTACAGTCTGCTGATTGCGGACCGCTTTGGAATCCATGTGAACCGGAGGGAGATGGTGCGAGGAGCCCTGCTGCATGATTATTTCCTGTACGACTGGCATGGACCGAACCATGCGCTGCACGGATTTTATCATCCGGGAGTGGCATTGCGGAAAGCCGGGAGGGATTTCCGGTTAACGGAGCGGGAACGGGATATCATCCGGAAACATATGTGGCCGATGACGGTGATTCCACCGGTATGCAGGGAAGCATGGGTTGTGACAACGGCAGACAAATACTGTTCTTTTATGGAGACGATGGGAATTCACAGAGGAAGCTCGGTGAAAGACAAGGATACGGTGCTGGAGAAGTGTCACAGGCGGGTGTCCGACTGGATGAGAGGACAGGGTGCCGAAAAATAGGGAAGGAAATTGGATTTCCGATGGAATATTTGTACCATAAACTGAGAGAATATGAGAATAGGAATATATATCCTTTTCATATGCCGGGACACAAGAGGATGCCGATTGCCGGGATGAACTGCTATGGAATCGATATGACAGAGATTCCGGAATTCGACAATCTGCATCATGCGCAGGGAATCCTGGCAGATGCAATGAGACGGGCTGCCCGGCTGTATCGTTCCGGGAAGACGTATTATCTGGTCAATGGAAGCACCTGCGGCATTCTGGCGGCGATCAGTGCAGTCAGTAAGGGCGGGAGTATCATTGTGGCCAGAAACTGTCATAAATCGGTATACCATGGGGTATTGCTGAATCGTCTGAAGGCGCATTATGTGTATCCTGCCTATCAGGAGGAATACCATGTAAACGGAGGAATCGATCCGCAGGATGTCCGGAAACTTCTGGAGGAGGAAAAGGACGTCTGCGCCGTTCTGGTGACGTCGCCAACCTATGACGGTATCACGTCGGATGTGTGTAAGATCGGGCAGATTGCCCATGGGTATGGCGTACCGCTGATTGTGGATGAGGCGCACGGTGCGCTTTTTCCGCTGGATCGGGACGGGTGTGAGAGCGCTCTGGATGCGGGTGCGGATCTGGTAATACATAGTCTGCATAAAACGCTTCCCTGTCTGACGCAGACCGCTCTGATTCATCTGAACGGAGATCTGGTATCGGAGAAACGTCTGGAGCATTTTCTGCAGATCTATCAGACCAGCAGCCCATCTTATGTACTGATGGCAGCGATGGATGAATGCATACGATATATGTCCACGGAGGGGGAAACGTATTGCGAAAGATTGCATGAACTGAGAAAACGCATCGGTGCAGGTCTGGAGGGAACCCGGATGTTTCGCCTGATGGATGACCGGATTGTGGGAAGGGATCATATCACCGGACTGGATGACGGGAAGGTCGTAATCAGCTGCGGACAGTCCGGATGGTCCGGTGCCGGATTGGCGGATGCTCTGCGGAACCGCTATCATCTGCAGATGGAAATGGCCGGTGTAGATTATGTGGTTGGGATTCTGACCGGTATGGATACACAAGAGGGAGTGGATCGCCTGATCCGGGCAGTCCGTGAACTGGATACTGCGACAATGGGGGCATCTGCGGCGATGGGAATATCTGCAGCAATAAGGACGTCTGCGGCAATGAGGATGTCCGGAGCAGAAGCAGTTTCCTGTCAGAGCCTTCCCGTGAACCGACAGGCAATGACCATACACGAGGCTGACTGCAGTGGGAAGAGAACCATTCCGATAGAACAGGCAGAGGGATGTGTAAGCGGAGAATTTGTCTATGCCTATCCGCCGGGGATTCCCTTTGTGGTACCGGGAGAAGTGATCGGTTCGGATGTGCTCAGGATCATCCGGGAAGGGCAGCAAACAGGTCTGTCCATAGAGGGATTGACGGATGTTCAGGGGAAAACAATACAGATTTGCAATGGAAAGTGAGGAAGCATGAGATGAGGAAAACCAAGATTATATGTACAATTGGACCGGCCAGTGAATCGGAGGAGATGCTGGGCAAAATGATACAGGCGGGTATGGATGTGGCTCGTTTTAATTTTTCCCACGGTACGCACGAGGAACATAAGGTCAAATTGCAGCGGTTGCGGAAAGTGTCCGAGGAAATGAAGCTTCCGATTGCGGCTCTGATGGATACCAAAGGACCCGAGATTCGTCTGCGGGATTTCGAGAACGGTTCTGCCATGCTGGAGGCCGGACAGCTGTTCACCCTGACGACGGAAGAGTTGATGGGAACCCGGGAGCGGGCGTCCATCAGTTACAAGAATCTGCATCGGGATATCTCCGTCGGAACTACTATTCTGATTGACGACGGTAATATTGAGATGACCGTGGAGGAGATGACGGATACAGACATTATCTGCAGGGTCGTCAACGGCGGTAAGGTCTCCAACCATAAGGGCGTGAATGTACCGGGAGCAATTCTCTCTATGCCTTATATCAGCGATGTGGACAAGCAGGATATTTTGTTTGCTATAGAGAATGAATACGATTACATCGCGGCTTCTTTTGTGCGCTGTAAGGAGGATGTTCTGCAGATCCGGCAGATTCTGAAGGATCACGAGAGTAAGATGAAGATTATCGCAAAGATTGAGAATATGCAGGGCATCCAGAATATCGATGAGATCATCGAGGCGTCTGACGGTATTATGGTCGCAAGAGGGGATATGGGTGTTGAGATTCCTATTGAGGAGGTACCTGTTCTGCAGAAGGAATTGATCAAAAAAGCAGTTGCCCGGGGGAAACATGTGATTACCGCTACACAGATGCTGGAGTCCATGATCCGCAATCCAAGGCCCACAAGAGCTGAGGCAACTGATATCGCCAATGCAATCTATGACGGAACAACGGCGATTATGCTAAGCGGGGAGAGTGCAGCGGGACAATACCCGATCGAAGCGGTACAGACCATGTCAAGGATTGCGGAACGCACGGAGAAGGATATTGATTACGCCACCCGAATGAAGAAAATGGATTGTCTGGACCGGGCGGATGTTACGACAGCGATTTCCCATGCCTGCTGTACAACGGCGATGGATCTGAATGCGGCAGCGATTATTACGGTTACCATGTCGGGCTTTACGGCCAGCATGATCTCCCGATATAAACCGAACTGCACGATTATCGGATGCAGTGTGTATCCCAGAGTGTGCAGGCAGTTGAATCTGGTCTGGGGCGTTGTTCCGGTTAAGGTGGAAGAGAAAGAAACGACGATGGCACTGTTTGACGAGGCGGCCAGAGCCGCATTGAATCAGGGACTTGTGCAGAAGGGAGATACTGTGGTGGTGACCGCCGGAGTGCCGCTCGGAACACAGGGAAAGACAAATATGATTCGTGTCATCGAACTCTAGGAGGAGGAGCGTGCCCATGTACGA
>JAEDCX010000025.1 GCA_016293925.1 Lachnospiraceae bacterium
CACGGTGAACGGTGTTCTCGCATACCACCTGTCCGATATGGATGCAGACGATGTGTGCGAGATGATTGTTTTTATTTCCGTTCCAGAACAGGTAGACCTGGAAGATAGTACGATTGATACTCAGGACATCTATGCCGTGGTATATGAGGTTGACGGATATGATGTATATGAGGCAGATTCCATCCTGATCGACAGACAGTGGTTCGGCGCATCCGACTATGAGTTTGACAGAATTTTCTCCATTCAGTCAAACGGCATGCAATACTATGGTATCGACGTCGAATACGAACAATCTCTGTTGACGGACAGTGAATTTATGTCCATAACGCTCTTATCTTATGACGGAAACTCCATTGTCACTCTGATTCATGAATTCGTGAATGGATCCGACGAAATAGACAATGATGTTTTCGATTTCGTTGCGGAAGATCTCTATTCCATCGGATTGACTGAGGCTGCAAACGGAATTGATGACGGTACCTACAGTCAGTTGAACTTTACCGCAGGTGAATATACAGATTCTGGTCTTGACCTCCTCTTCGTCGCATATGGACGGAACAGTTATCTTGATGACATGGATACTTTCCGTAGTGATGTATATAAGGAATTCCAGAAAACCGGTGATCTGAGTCTTCTCGGTACGGTTGATTATGAGATCATCACATACTCCTACTAGATCAGTTCACCCAACCAGATGCTTCGGCTGCAGACGGATTTCATTCCACTACCATCCGCCCTGCAGCCATAGCAAGAGAAAGAAGGAATATCTATGAAGAAAAACAATCCGATCAAAAATGTTATTAAGTTAGTTGTCGGTCTTGTCATCATGATTGCATCCGGCGTTGCCGGAATCCTAAGCGGCACCTTTGATGACGTACACGACATCACCAGCATGATCCATGTGGATGCACCTACGATTCTGAAAGTCATCGTAATGATTGCTTTCTTCGTGGCACTGAATGCGGTCGTCCAGTTACTGCTCCACGCAATCCACGGCAAGAAGAACCGCACCAACACATTGATCACCGTACTATCCAGTTTACTGAAATACGTTTTCGTTCTGGCCGGTCTGTGCTGGGGACTGTCCCTGCTGGGCGTGAATGTGGGAACGATTTTCGCAGGCATCGGAATCTTCGCCCTGATCCTCGGCTTCGGTGCAGAGAATCTGGTATCCGATCTGGTGACAGGCGCATTCATTCTGTTTGAGAATCAGTACAATGTGGGTGACATCGTGGAACTGGACGGTTACAGAGGAACCGTTGATTATATCGGAATCCGTACCACCGGCATCCGTGATGCAGGCGGAAATGTGAAGATCATCAACAACTCCGATATCAAGAATATCATCAACCGTTCCGAGAGAGGGTCCGTTGCGGTATCCATCATCGGCATCTCATATGCCCTGAAGCTGGATGAAGTAGAGGCCAAGATCCCCTCCATACTGTCCAAGATCAAAGAGCGAAATGCGGATATATTCTGCGGCGAAGTGAATTATCTGGGCGTGGAGGAATTAGCGGATTCTGCCGTCGTTCTGAAATTCATGGCAGAGGTTCATGAGAGTAATATTTTCCGCGGAAGACGTATTCTGAATCGTGAATTGAAGGTGTTATTCGATGAAGAGGGTATTGAGATTGCTTACCCGCAGCTGGATGTACACATGAAATAAGGAGAGCCCTATGACAGATGAATTTCATTGTGCTCCGGCACCAGACAGCCGGGACGAATTCAATCACTCTCATCTGGAATATACGGCCAGTCACCAGGAATATGGCAGCGTAGGGGAAGAATGTTTCCCCCTTGGGCAGGAATATCCTGACGCTGGACCGGAGAATCACATTTCCGGCGACGAATTCCATTCATCCCAGCCTTATGAGCCATCGGGAGATGCTGCCAGACAGGAGAACGAAAAACGTCACAGTTTCATCCGCCGTGCAGGATATCTGGTTGCGGCTGCCGCAGCCACTGTCATCATTATCGAAACAGCGGATATCCCGCAGAAACCGGATGCTGTGGATCCGGTGAATTCGGAACTGGTTGCCGATACCGACGACCCGGAACCGGTTGACACCACTGATCCGCAGACACCTGTGGATGTTGCCACCGCGGATTACGGTTTCCTGAAACCATACCTGGATGAGATTTATTCCATGATCCGGCAGGATCATTATTTCGCATTGTCAGAATACATAAACAAACAGACCCAGGTTCTGTATGAGGAATTGGAGGATTATCCCGGAACCGCCGACCTGATCTACACTGCAGACGGTGTCTATGAAGCGGAAGACGGACAGACGGACTATTTGATGCGCGTCACTTACCGGAATACCGGCGAAAAATTGAATTCTGCAGGATCCAGCCTCGAATTCCAATTTTTCACTGCAGACAGTTTTACCTCCGGCCAATATCCCAACAGCCGTATTGTCTATTGTGACGGGATGTTAGTGCAGGCATTGCGGGGCGATTTCACGGGTACCGACTGTGCCGACGCCCGATACGAGGAGTTCTGGTATCAGGGTTCCGGACAGATATATCCTGTCTACTATATCACCGGTTCTGTCGAAAATGGTCATTTCACCGGTTCCGTGACCGAGAATACCTATGCGCGCAATCCAATTACAATCCGTTCGGATCAGCATACGCTGAATGATATTGCCTATGCAGCGCATCGATTCTTTGATCTGGATGCAAACGGTTGTCTGTATCTGCCGAACCTGACATATCTGTCATCAGAGGATGGGCATTACGCATTTGAGGTTTTCCAGGATACCGATTACCGCTATTTCCTGGAGTACAATTCCTTCAATGACAGCTGGAGTCTCTGTGTCAGAGAATTCCCCGAACATCCGGAAGCAAACAATATCTACTACGCGTGCTATACGGTTAACGGAGATACCACAGACGAACTTTTCCCGATCGTGCCTCTGACGGAGATGCTTACATTCTGAATATAAGAGCGGAAAGGTTCGCAAAGAAAATGAAAAGCCACAGGGGAAACATCCTCTGTGGCTTTGTTATAACATTCCTTCATGGCAGATAGTCCTGCCGTTTCACGGATCCGCCCTATCCTTCCTCCGGATTTAGCAGATCTCCGCCCCTGCGGGCATCTTCTTTTCGGGTGTCATCAGTGCCAGATTACCCTCCGCATCCTCTGCACATAATAACATTCCTTCGGACAATACGCCTGCCAGTGTTGCGGGCTTTAAGTTCACCAGAACCATTACTTTTTTCCCAACCATCTCCGCGGCGGAGTAATGCTGTTTGATTCCGGACACGATCTGTTTTACTTCTTTCCCGATCTTCACCTTGGAGCACAGAAGCTTCTTGGACTTGGGTACCTCCTCACAGGCAATGATCTCACCTACCTGGAACTGCAGTTTCGCAAAATCATCATAGGTGATCTCCGGTTTGGCTTCGATCGTAATGCTGTCGTCCTCTTCTTCCGCGGCGGCAGGCTCTGCTGTGGCAGCCTCTGCATTTCTGGCTGCGTACATTGCCTCCACCTTCTCATTTATTTCTTTGGCATCCAGACGGGCAAAGAGAATCTCTGGTTTATCCGTTACCCTGCTGCCGGATGGATAGAGACCGAATGTGTTAAGTTCATCCAGTGTGCGGATGGAAGTATTCAGCTGCTCTGTGATCTTCCTTGCAGTGGAAGGCATAAAGGATTCTAAGAGGGTTGCGCCGATGCAGATACTCTCGGTCAGATTATACAGCACGGTTGCAAGGCGGTCATGCTTCGCCTCGTCCTTCGCCAGTACCCAGGGCTCTGTCTCATCAATATATTTGTTGCAGCGCTTGAACAGGGTGAATATCTCTGTCAGTGCATCCGCAACGCGCAGCTCGTTCATCTTATTCTTTACCTTGGTCACAGCCGAGACAGCCACTGCCTTCAGTTCCTCATCCACGGTATCCGTGACATTCCTATTCTCTACAACGCCGCCGAAATATTTGTTGCTCATGGAAATGGTTCTGTTCACCAGATTGCCCAGTGTGTTGGCAAGGTCTGCGTTGATTCTCTCCACCAGAATATCCCAGCCGATGTTCCCGTCATTCTCGAAAGGCATCTCATGCAGGACAAAATAACGTACCGCATCCACGCCGAAGAAGTTCACAAGATCATCCGCATAGATTACGTTTCCTCTGGATTTGCTCATCTTGTTATCACCCTGGAGAAGCCATGGGTGTC
The DNA here is from genome assembly GCA_016293925.1 of Lachnospiraceae bacterium. Taxonomy (GTDB): domain Bacteria; phylum Bacillota; class Clostridia; order Lachnospirales; family Lachnospiraceae; genus RGIG4034. The sequence goes on from JAEDCX010000025.1 coordinate 4,187, forward strand.
CGAACACCTGCTTGGGCAGAGGCTCCCCAAGAGCCATTAAGAAAATCGGCCAGTAGATGGTATGGAACCGGATGATATCCTTACCGATCAGATGAAGGTCAGCCGGCCAGTATTTCCTGTAGTTCTCGCCATGGTTACCGTCTACATCATATCCCAGACCCGTGATGTAATTGGTCAGTGCATCCAGCCACACATAAACAACATGTCTGTTATCGAAATCCACCGGGATACCCCACTTGAAGGAGGTTCTGGATACACACAGATCCTGCAGTCCCGGAAGCAGGAAATTGTTCATCATCTCGTTCTTACGGGAAACCGGCTGAATGAATTCCGGATGGGTTTTGATATGCTCAATCAGGCGGTCTGCGTATTTGCTCATCTTGAAGAAATACGCCTCTTCCTTGGCAGGCTTCACCTCTCTTCCGCAGTCGGGACATTTCCCGTCCACAAGCTGTGACTCTGTCCAGAAGGATTCACAGGGCGTACAGTACATTCCCTCGTAGGATCCTTTGTAGATGTCCCCCTGGTCATAGAATTTCTTGAACATCTTCTGAACCTGCTTCTCATGATATTCATCCGTTGTCCGGATAAATTTATCGTAGGATGTGTCCATCAAATCCCACAGCCCACGGATCGTACCGGATACGTTATCCACATATTCCTTGGGCGTGATGCCCGCATCCTGGGCTTTCAGTTCAATCTTCTGCCCATGCTCGTCGGTTCCCGTCTGGAAAAAAACATCGTACCCTTCCGCACGTTTGAATCTGGCAATACTGTCTGCCAGCACGATCTCATAACTGTTACCGATATGTGGTTTACCGGATGTATATGCGATCGCTGTCGTAATGTAATATTTTGGTTTTGACATCTCTATTCCTCCTTATGAATTGCGCACCCTCACGGATCGTTTCCTGCTTTCCTGGACGAAGTTCCCTATGAAAACAAAAAAACTTCTCACCCGTGACCGGATGAGAAGACGCTTGACCGTGTTACCACTTCTCTTCATTCCCTTCTTGCGAAGAAAACCTCTGTCGGTATCATTCCGAAGAACCGCTCTGCAGGACGTCCGTTTCCTGTCCGGACCACTCTGCCTCCGCTTCCTGCGAAAATAATACTCACCGCTGTAACAGGCGGATCCTGTCGTACTCTAACCCTCCGGCTCGGTACGCTGCTCAGAAGCCATCTTCCATCTGCCCCGGTTCTGTTCCTCCCAGCAACGGTTGACCGGGCAATCGGTGATCGTATCACCAACCATTCTCCTCGACAACCATGGAACATTCTCTGGAAAACCTCATCAAATGTACTCTCTTCGTCAATGCGTTTCCTACTATGGAATGAATTAAGCCTATCACATCCCATACCGTTCGTCAATCTTAATTTTTCCGGTGTACGATTGCTTTGGTCTTCCATTTCCCGGAGAGATACCGCCCGGTTACAATGATTCCCGTCACCGTCCAGGTGGAGACCGTTGTCCACCAGATACCCATCACCCCGATCTGGGGAATCATAGTCAGCGGATAGGCAAAGCCCACCCGACAGGCTACCTCCACAATACCGTTGAGCAATGCTGCTGCCGTGTCTCCGGCACCGTTCAGCACACTTCTCGCCACGTATATCATACCCAGCAGGAAATAGAAGCATACATTGATCCGAAGCGCTCTCACGCCCAGTTCAATAACCGGTTCCTCGCTGACGAAAATATGCATGATTCCCCTGCCTCCGAAAAAGCCGATCGGAAACAGAATCAGACTAAACACGCCGCAGATCAGCATACCCTTACGGAATCCCTTGCGTACCCGGTCAATATTGCCTGCACCCATATTCTGCCCGGTAAATGTGACAAGTGCCGCACCCAGAGAGGAATAGGGCTGCTGGATCAGCTGGTCGAAACGGCTGACTGCCGTGTTCGCTGCAATCGCAATCTCCTTGAAGGAGTTCACAACCGCCTGGAGGGCGATGCAGGATACCGCGATCATGGAATTCTGCAGGGACACCGGAATGCCGATGCGGAAACACTGCCGGATCAGCTTTCTGTCCGGTTTGTAATACTCCCTGGAGATCCGGAAATACGGAATCCGCTTATATGCGTAGATCAGACTGCCGATGGCGGAGATCATCTGTGCGATAATGGTTGCCAGGGCAACGCCGAATACACTCCAGTCGAATTGTACCACAAACAGAAGATCCAGTCCGACATTGATGGCACTGGCCACAATCAGGAAGATCAGCGGCGTAACGGAATCGCCAAGCGCCCTCAGAATCGAGGATATCGCATTGTATGCCGCAATCGCAATGATTCCGATACAGGCCACTCTCATGTAGAGCACCGCATCCGCAAGCAGCTCTTCCGGCGTGCCGAGCGCACGCAGAATCACCTCTGCAAGCCCCGCGCCCAGTGTACTCATCACAACCGCTACCGACAGCACGACATAGATTGCATTACCGATTGTTTTTTTCACATACCGCTCGTCCCCGGCCCCGATATACTGAGCCACGATGACGCCGATACCGGCACCCATACCGAATGCAAAGCTGTTGAAAAAGAAGCAGATGGAACCGGTGGCGCCCACCGCCGCCAGGGCATTGCTGCCTTCCTGCTGTCCGATGACAATGGTGTCCACCATATTGTATAATTGTTGAAACAGATTCCCGATCAGCATCGGAATCGTGAATACGATCAGTTGTTTTAAGATCGGTCCCTTGGTCATATCCATGGCTCTTCGTTTCATATCCGCACTCCTGAAGATCCTTCTTCCAAATTGTAATTTTCTCTTTCTGCTTCCTCATATTAGTGGATTCATTTTCTCTTTTCCATGTATTATCTTGTACGTTAAATGGATAATTCTGAACGTGGAAAAGAGCAGCCTGTCCGACTGCTCCATCCGTGTGAGGAAAAAATAAGTTGTTATGGAAAAAGTATAGGAAAGCGATTAAAAAACGGTTTCTCAATACTGTCATTGTTAGTCGAAGCCACATGACACATTGCGCGCAATTCATGTTATCCGTCCGTGACTTCATTGGATAAATTTAGTATATCCACAAATTGTGTCCATTGTGTGTTCAGAATCTGAAGGAACTATAAACGATTCATGAAGAAATCCTATCCCCACTACTCAATGGACTTCAGGGATTCCGCCATGTTGATCTTTTTCAGTTTGAAATACATGACCACGTCCACGATCAGGGCGAATCCGAATGTAAACAGAATCGCATAGAGGAAACTGCTTCCGTCAATATGGACATCGAAACGGACCATATCGATCTTGATCTGGCTCATGACAAACCGCTGCAGTGCAATGCCCAGCGGAAGTCCCACCAGGGCGCCGATGGCGGTCAGTACCATGTTCTCCCGGAATACATAGATTGCCGTTTCCCCGGGGTAGAAGCCCAGCACCTTGATGGTGGCAATCTCCCGGATCCGCTCCGTGATATTGATGTTGGTCAGATTGTACAGAACAATAAACGCCAGGGCCGCCGCACAGGCGATGATCAGGACTACAATATAGTCCATTGTTTTCATCATGCGATTGAATTTGCTGCTCACCTCTTCGTTGACCGTTACCGCACTGACATTTTCCTGCTGCAGGAATGCCGTTGACAGATCGTACAGATCCTGGCCAGCAGCAGCATTTACGAACGCGGTTTTGTATGCAGGTTTGCTGCCGAAGAATGCTTCATAGGTTTCAGCACTCAGATAGGCACTGCTCATGAAGAAATTCTGGCAAACCGCCGACACTCGCAGAGTCACCTCCTGCATGTCGGAGGTACGCATGGTTACGGTATCCCCTGTGTGGAGTCCGAATGCTTCAGCGGTATTCACCGCAAGGACGACTTCTCCGTAGCCGGGAAAAGCAATCGGCTCCCCCTGGGGAGTATGCAGATTCACCAGTTCGGGAAACCGGTCTGCGTCCCGGGGTACCACAATCGTCGTGGCTTTGACCGTGTCCTCCCCGATGATGTCCACCGAAATCTGATATACAGGCATGATAAGAGACGTTTCCTCCGACCAGTCTTCAGCAAACGATACCATCTCCTCTTCCGTCAGCGGATCGATAAAGCTGACGCTCTCATCGTATACCATAATCGTTCCGTATTGTGCATCCGCAATCCCCACGATGGAATCCTGAATTCCGAAGCCGGTTACAATCAGCCCGGTACATCCGCTGATGCCCAGAACCATCATAAAGAATCGCTTCTTGTAACGTACAACATTCCGGATCGATACCTTGTACAGGAATTTGAGCCGCTTCCAGATAAACGGTACATATTCCAGGAAAATACGTTTCCCTGCCTTAGGTGCTTTCGGCCGGATCAGTTCCGCTGCCGTACCGGCAAGCTCATACCGGCAGGATACCCATGTGGTTCCGATGGAACAGAACAGAGACACTGCCAGAGAGATTGCGAACAACACCCAGTTCATCACAAAATGAATCTCCGTGAATCCGTACATCATCCCGTACACCTTCCAGATTGTCGCGGGGAATATCCAGGATCCCAGGAAAAAACCACCCACACAGCCGATCAGCGCAGCACTTCCGGAATATGTCATATATTTTCCCATAATAGTGCCTGTCCCATATCCGAGTGCCTTCAGGACACCGATCTGGGTTCGCTGTTCCTCCACCATCCGATTCATGGTTGTCATGCAGACCAGCGCCGCCACCAGGAAAAAGAAGATCGGAAATACCACCGCGATTCCTTCCACAATCTCCGAATCCCTCTGAAAACTCACATATCCTACATTGGTCTCCCGGGTCAGCACATAGGTCGCAGGCTCCAGCTTCCCGGATTCCGGTTCTGCTCCGGCATCCCGATAAAGAGCATTTTCATAGATCTCCCGCAAACGGCGCTCTCCACAGGCGGCAAGCACCGCTTCCATTTCATCCTGATGTGCTTCGATCATACCATCATAGCCTGCAGAATAGAGTTCATGTTTCTCCTCCATGGTCACATAGATATCCGTATAGTAATCCATCCGGAAATCCTCCGGCAGGATGTAACAGTAATATTGAATGCTTCCGTTTCCGATCGTCGTGCTTCCCCGTTCATAATTTAGGTACAGGGACGCATTTCCCAGACCGACCACCGTATATTCGCGACAGCTGAACCGATCCAGAATCTCCGGGGAATTGGTATCCGGAATGGTAATCGTGGTACCGATATATTCATCCGTATAATATCTTCCATCCAGAACAATCTCACCGGACTTCTCCGGACCGCGTCCGGTCAGAATCGAAACACCGTTCAGATTCTTCGGCCAGGAATGGAACCGGACCACAGATTCCTTGTCCTTGTCTACCGCTGTTGCATCGGCATAATATGCTCCTTCTGCATATTCCACGCCTTCCAGATCCCGGACGGCATCCACATCCTCCTCCGCAAGTCCCAACGTTGATACAAGCCGATAGTCAAACAGATTCAGCTTCTCCAGATATTGATTTGTCGTTTCCCACATTGCCTGCTTCGTTACCTTCAGTCCCGAGAAAAAACCAACTCCAAGGGCAATGATGGACATTATGGCCGCATACCTTCCGAAACTTCCGCGAATCTCCCGGAAGGTTGTTTTTCTTATCATTGATTTCATATGTATGTGTACCTGCTTCCTACCACTCAATCTCCTCTACCGGAATGATATGTTCGTTCTGTTCCATTTTCACAACGGTTCCGCTTTTGACCGTTATGATTCTGTCCGCCATTGCGGTCAGCGCCTGATTATGTGTGATAACCACCACCGTCATGCCCGTGTTCCGGCAGGTGTCCTGCAATAATTTCAAAACCTGCTTCCCTGTATGATAGTCCAGGGCTCCCGTAGGTTCATCACATAACAGAAGCTTCGGATTCTTCGCAAGCGCTCTGGCAATGGCCACCCGCTGCTGCTCCCCGCCGGACAGCTGCGCTGGAAAATTCCCCGCCCGATCCTGAAGTCCTACCTGCGCGATCACGGTTGCCGCATCCATCGGGTTCTTACAGATCTGCGCTGCCAATTCCACATTTTCAAGGGCCGTCAGGTTCTGAACCAGATTGTAGAACTGGAATACAAAACCGATATCATGTCTGCGGTATGCAGTCAGCCTCTTCATGGGATAGGAAGAGATCTCTTCCCCATCCAGCAGGACGGTTCCCGAAGACAGGGTATCCATCCCGCCCAGAATATTCAGAATCGTCGTTTTCCCGGCACCGGACGCTCCCACGATCACACAGAATTCTCCTTTTTCAATGGTAAAATTCACGTTCTTCAGGGCATCGATATCCACCTCGCCCATATGATATGTTTTACAGACCTGTTGAAATTCTACAAAGCTCATCTTCTGTCACGCTCCTCACTCTCTTCTATCATTTGTTCCAGATATCCGCCGTCCCACATCAGAATCTTCAGTTTCTTCGCTGCCTCCACCGCCGGTTTGGTGAAAAACTGATTCGTCAGAACTGCGCCCACCATGCAGTCATAATAATCCCTGCCGGCATACGCCTCCTGAATGGCTTTCACGCCCACCGGTACGGAATAACGTTTACACTGAATCGCATAACTGACTCCGTCCTTCCAGGCCAGAATATCCACACCGTAATCCTTGCTTCCGGGCGTTACCTGAACCTCCTGAAATCCTCTTTCCTCCAGCAGATCAGCACAATAATGCTCAAACGCATGCCCTTCCATATCGTTCAGGTCCGGATACCGATGTTGCCTTCTATGCAGAATGATCCCTGCCACAACCAACACGAACACGCCCGCCACTGCGGCCGCAATCCACCAATCATTCATCAATCCGCCTGCTTTCCTTCCGTCGTAATCTTCGTTCCTCCGGAACGCCTCCGAAGGATATTCGATTCATTATACCATTGGGTTTTTTCTTTGTAAATCTGCACAATCATTGACATTGTGACACTTTATTGATAGCCTTGTTTTAGGAAATGTCCTTTGTTATATCGCATCACACGGCCGGTTACGGGATGACGCCTTATTCCCGGCAGGATGAGACATATACAAGACATAGAGAAATACGTCGGAAGGGGTCAAAAGATGATTTGTGTCAAATGTCGGAATCAGCTTCCTCCTGGAGCACAGGTCTGTCCGCACTGTGGTGCGGCCGTAGAAGTTACGCAGCAGGCGGTTCTTCCCAATCAACTATACGGATATGAACATGCACCGCAAGGCTATCCACAGAATCCGGCAGCCCCCATAGGCTGTCCGCAGGCCATACAGGGCTATATACCGCCGCAGGGTTGTGTGCCGCCGCAGGGCTATGTGTTACCGCAGATGACTATGCCTTCGGGCTATCCGTCCGTACAACGCCAGACACCTCCTCTCCCCCCTATGCCGGGCAGTTATGCATTTGCCCTGGTTATGGGTATCCTAGGGATTGTGGGCGGTTCCATCGGCACCTTCTGCTGGGGACTGATTGCCGCCGGAATTGCATCCGTACTCAGTATCGCCGCCGTTGTCCTCGGTGTCAATGCGGCCAAGCAGACCGGCCGGCCCCGATCGAACGGTGCCATGATCTGCGGAATCGTCGGTATTGTCCTGTCGGTATTCTTCTCCGCCGGATGCTTTGTCTACGGGCTCAGCTGCACCTATGATTCCTGCACGGGGGTACGGGGTTGTGAGAAATACGGTTATTACGGCTTCATCGGCGGTGCCTGTGTAGATTCCTGTGAATCCCGGAGCACTACGACCGATTACGACAACTATTGATTCCCGGCTCAAAATATCATATCGGGCTCCGATCATGACAGCTTCAGCCATCGCAATGTATACGCTGTATACGTTTTTCGATAATTGACAGATATGGTGGAAAATGGTAGAGTTATAGGCGGAATTGTTTGCCTTGTGACGGTATATATTATCGTTACAGGTAATACATATTACAAATATTATGAGGAGGACATAATATGGAACCTACAGTACAGCCCGGCAAGGGTCTTCGTACCGCATCCCTGATCTTAGGTATCGTTAGTATCGTTTCAGGTACTCTCGGTGTTATCTTCTGGGGGATTTCCTGTGGTATAACATCTATTGCATGCGGTATCGTTGCAATCGTACTCGGCGTCAACGCAGCAAAACAGGCTAACGGTGCGAAGGGCGGTGGATTTATCTGCGGTCTGATCGGTCTGATCTTCGGCGTTGTATTTACACTGGGATGCACAATCATCTCTTGTGCTTGCAGCTGCAAATACGGCTACAGCGGTGTGATCGGCGGATCCTGTTCGGCAGAAAGCGATGCGAGAAAATTTGCGAATGAAATCGAGAACAGCTTTAACTGGTAATTCCGTCTGACAGAAACAGAACAACACATGCGAAGGCTGTTGCTACGGCAACAGCCTTTTCTGTGAGAATCTTCGGAGTGTATCTATGTATCCTTACATTCATATCGTCGGAAACTTCAATATCCCTACTTACGGATCCTTGTTTTTAATCGGATTCATTATTGCAATCTTCATCGGACGACACATCGGTCCCTCCATGGGCATTGGGAAGGATGATGCCTTCTACGGCATGCTCTATTGTGCCATCGGTATCCTGATCGGTTCCAAGGTAATGTATTTCGTCAGCAAACTGCCGAATGTCATTACAAACTTCAGTACCGTGATCGAATGGGCGAAAACCGACTTCGGCGGTCTGATGGGTTATCTGTTCGGCGGTCTGGTATTCTATGGCGGACTGATCGGTGCAGTGATCGGTATCTACAGATACTGTTATCATTTCCGTGTGTCCTTCAAGGCATTCGTCAATGTATATGCACCTCTGATTCCGCTGATTCATGCCTTCGGACGTGTGGGATGCTTCCTGGCAGGCTGCTGCTACGGGATGGAATATCACGGCTTCGGTGCGGTACAGTTTCCCAGTCCGGACAAATTCCCGATGTTTGACACAGATCCTGTTCTAAGCAGTGTTCCCAGACTTCCGATTCAGCTGATCGAGGCAGGATTGAATATTATTGCATTCATCATATTGTGGACCCTCACGAAAAAACGCAGAAACAAACCGATGCAGACCATGGGCTTCTACCTGGTGTACTATACGGTTGCACGTTTTGTACTGGAATTCTTCCGGGGTGATATCGAACGGGGGTACTTCGGGGCAATTACCACTTCCCAGTGGATCAGTCTGTTGCTCCTGCCGATCGCAGTCATCCTTATCCGGGGCAGATGGCAGCAAAAACACCTGAACACCCAGGAACGTCCGCTGAACCGAAGAGAGCTGGCCCGCCGGGAGAAATATAAGGCCTGGTACGATGCCCAGGAAGCTGCTGCACGGAAGCAGGAAGCAGTAACAGTACAGGAACAAGATTCTGCGGGTGAATAACAATATAATCCATTTGCAAAGATACGGCAATGTTCTATGATATGAGGTAGAACATTGCTTTTTGATTTATGGATACGGAGGGTAAACGATGGGATTCAAAAAAGATTTCATATGGGGCGCCGCTACCGCTTCCTATCAGGTGGAAGGAGCTGCCTATGAGGACGGAAAAGGACTGAATATCTGGGATGTATTCTGCCGGAAACCCGGGGCTGTCTACGAGGGGCATAACGGTGATGTGGCCTGCGACCAGTATCATCTCTATCATGATGATGTGGAACTGATGGCAAGTCTTCATCTGCAGGCTTACCGCTTCTCCATCAGCTGGTCAAGGGTTCTGCCGGAGGGAACCACCCGGTACGGCGGTAAGGTAAATGAGGCCGGACTCGCATACTATGACCGGCTGGTAGATGACTTACTTGCCCACAATATCGAGCCCTATGTGACACTGTATCACTGGGATCTTCCCTATGAACTCCAGTGCCGGGGCGGATGGCAGAATGACGAGATTGTAGATTGGTTCCACGAATATGCAGAACTGATTGCCAAGAGACTGGGCGACCGGGTGAAATACTTTTTTACCGTCAATGAACCCCAGTGCTTTCTGGGCCTTGGATATTTGCGCGGAGAACATGCTCCGGGAATCTGTGTGGGCGATCGAGAATTCCTGCGCACGGTGCACAATATGCTGAAAGCCCACGGTGCAGCCGTTACCGCTCTCCGGACCCATTGCAAAACAGATGTGAAGGTGGGGATGGCACCCACTGCCACCTACTGCTACCCGGCAACCGATTCCCCGGAAGATATCCGGGCGGCACGGGAGAACATGTTCTATTTCAACGACAGTGTGGACTCCATGATCTGGAGTATGCCGCTCATTGCGGATCCGGTCATGCTCGGTCACTATCCCGAACAGGTTCTCAGTCAGTTTGAAGGACGTCTTCCCCATATCACGGACGCTGATATGAAATTGATTTCACAACCCACTGATTTCTTCGGCTTTAATCTCTACAACGGGATTGAGACATCCATGGGACCGGACGGACAGCCGCTGCGCCGGAAACGTTATGACGGCTTCCCGAAAACAGCCATCCAGTGGCCGGTTACCCCGGAAGCAATCTACTGGGCATCCCGGTTCCTGTACGAGCGGTACCGGAAACCTCTCTACGTCACTGAAAACGGTATGTCCGCCCATGATTGGGTTTCCCTGGACGGCAAAGTGCATGATCCGAACCGGATTGATTTCTATCATCGTTACCTGCGGGAGCTTCGGAAAGCTGCCGATGACGGTGTGGATATCGCCGGATACTTCGCATGGTCCCTGATGGACAACTTCGAATGGGCAAACGGATACAATGACCGTTTCGGCCTGGTCTATGTTGACTACACAACGCAACAGCGGATTATCAAGGATTCCGGCTGCTGGTACCGGGACGTCATTGATACAAACGGCGAGCATCTGTAGGAAAAAGAAGCCATTCCGAAAAGAACTTTTCTCCAAAACACATATTGAAAACTTATAAACACTGTAATATTATAGGTTTATAAGTTTTCTTTTTATTCATCAACAGAAATGGAGGAAATAATTATGATGATATCCACCAAAGGCCGTTACGCTCTGCGCGTCATGATCGATCTGGCCGAACACAATACCGGGAAATACATTACACTGGCGGATATCGCCGCAAGACAGGAGATTTCTGAGAAATATCTGGAGAGTATCGTGAATCTTCTGAGCAAAAAAGAATATGTGGACGCCCTCCGCGGTAAAGGCGGCGGTTATCGTCTGAATCGCGCACCGGAAAGCTACACCGTGGCGGAAATTCTGAAAGCGGCTGACTGTACGCTGGCACCGGTTACCTGCCTGGAGCATGCACCCAATCGCTGTGAACGTGCCGCATATTGTAAAACCCTCAACATGTGGGAAGGGCTGCATAAGCTGATCAACGATTATTTTGAGGGGATTTCACTTGCCGATCTGGTGAAAAACGAAGGAAACGGGGATTTCGTGATCTGAGCCCACAGGGGGCAGATCCTACTACCCCGGGAGCGATATGTACATCCGGGATCGGGTTCGACATCCGGGCAGGCTGTCACACGACTGCCTGCTACGCACGGACTGCCCAGCGCAGCTTTGTACTTCTGGCCCTGGGATTCCGGGCGCACTCTTCTGCGGAGGGCCGGATCACATCCTCTGCGATCCGGGAATAAACGCCGGAGCGTAAGCCCTCTTTGAATGCTTTTTTCACAAGCTTGTCTTCACCGGAATGAAATGTAAGTATTGCGATCCTGCCGCCGGAGGAAACCGCCTCCGGAAGGATGTTCAGAAATGCATACAACACCTCAAACTCCTGATTGACATCGATTCTGAGTGCCTGGAATACCCGGGCACTTGTTTTTTTCACCGCCTCCGGACGCTCTGCTGCCGGAAGCCGCGCCAAGGTCTCTTCGATGATGTGACGGAGGGCTGTTGTGGTATCGATGCGCACACCCTGCTTACGTTTCCGGATGATATTGGCCGCAATCTGCGCAGCGTAAGGCTCATCGGAATTCTCCCGAAGCATGCCGGCCAGTTCCTCCAATCCCACGGTTTGTAAACGCTCTGCCGCACTGATCCCCTTTGTCGGATCCAGCCGCAGATCCAGCGGCCCATCCAGTTTGTAGGAGAATCCCCTCTCCGGATTGTCGATCTGCATGGAAGAAACACCCAGATCTGCCAGTACGAAATCAAAGGTTCCCACTTCTCTCGCAAGTTCCCCCACTTCCGCAAAATTCCTCAGATGAATGTGAAGGAAATCCTCACCATACCCCAGATTCTTCAGACGCTCCCGGGTCTTCGCCGATTCGATGGGATCCACATCGGTAGCGTGCATGGATCCCCTGTGATCCATACATTCCATCATCTTCAGGGTATGTCCGCCATATCCAAGCGTGGCGTCCAGCCCCTGCTCTCCCGGACGTATCTGCAATACCTCCAGAATCTCCGGCACCATGATGGGAATATGCATTCCGGCCGGTGTACTGCCTTTGCGGATGACTTTCTCGATGGTATCCCCGTATTTCTCCGGATGATGCTCTTTGTATTTCTCCGCATAATGCTTTGGGTGCGTACCGCTGTAATGCACCCGCCGTACATGTTTCTCTTGTTCCCGGTTCTGTTCGTCCATATACTTCCGCAGCTCCTGTCTCCATCTGTTCTTACTGTATCTATCATACCGCCCGGCAGGAATTTTGTACAGCGCAAACCAGATTCTGTTCCGGCAGCGCAAACCGGATTCTGTTCCGGCAGTCGAACCGAACGCATGCCACCCGGGCCGGATGCTGCTCCCCGGTGCTCATATCCATACGGAAACAATGAAAATACTGGCCACAACACCAACCAATACACATAGCAAACCGCCGGCCAGGGTCCACCTGGTTTTCCGGATTCCCACAGACATATAGTAGACACTCATGGTATAGAATACCGTCTCTGTAGAACTCATCATGACCGAAGCGATCAGTCCGATGGTGGAATCCGTACCGTAGGTCTTGAACAGATCAATGACGATCCCGGTAGCGGCAGATGCGGAAAAGAGGCGTACAAAGGTCAACGGTACCAGTTCGGAAGGAACATGCAGCGGTTCCAGAATCGTGCTGAACAAGGCCGCCATCCAATCCAGAAAACCGGACGCGCGCAGTACGCCCACCGCCACAAACAAGCCGATTAGTGTGGGCAGAATATCCACGACGATCTTCACTCCCCGGACCGCCCCCCGGATAAACTGTTCATAAATCTTCTGTCCGTGGAAAAGTCCATATGCAGTAATAAAAAAGAGAAAAAGCGGAATAATAACTTCAGATAAATTCAGGACGACCTGTTGCATACATTGCTCCTGTAAGATATTAAGCAAAACTGTATTTGTTTCGAAAGGAAGGATTAACTTATGGAAATCATCATGATTATATTGAAATCTGTGGCATCCGTGGTGGTTCTTTTTGTACTGGCCAAATTCATGGGATACCGGCAGATCGCCGAGATGAGTCTGTTTGACTATCTGAACGGCATTACCATCGGATCCATTGCAGCAGAAATGGCGATCGCCGACGATTCGGATTTCCTCGCCCCGCTGATCGCCATGATTATCTATGCGCTTTTCGCAGTATTATTGTCTCTGGCCAGCTCCAAATCCATTCACGCCAGACATTTCCTGTGCGGGACGCCCATTATCCTCATGAGCAAAGGACAGCTCTATCGCGAAAATCTGAAGAAGGCCAAGCTGGATCTGAACGAATTCCTCACCCAGGCCAGAAATCATGGGTTTTTCGACCTGTCACAGCTGGATACCGTCATTATGGAGGACAACGGCCGGATCAGTTATCTGCCCAAGAGTCTGTATCGCCCCACAACGCCGGAGGATCACAATATGAAACCCAAGGAATGCTCCCTGGTGGCCAATCTGATCATCGACGGCAAGGTTATGCCCGAGCACCTGAAGAATATCGGCAAGGATGAGGGATGGCTCCTCAGTAACATCAAGAAACAGGGATACAAGAATCCCTCCGACATTTTTCTGGCGATCTGTGACTGCCACGGCAAGCTTACGGTCTATCCAATGAAAACCACGAAGCTGCCCCATGATATACTGGCATAACCGTTTCAGCACAGCCGCTTACGATGACGTCATCTTCTGCATGATCTTACAGTACACGATTCCCGCCAGCGTCGTAACAGCGGTAGCGATGAAGCCCGGCACAATAATCGACGCACTGTGGGCGGATCCGTATTGATTCCGGTAAGCAATCATATTGACCGGAATCAGCTGCAGAGAAGAGATATTGATCACCAGAAAAGTACACATGGCGTTGCTGGCGCGGGGAATATGCCCGCCCTTCACAGCCGGTGCATTTCCTGCCCGGCTTCTCTCCTCCTCTAGATTCTTCAGTTCCTTCATGGCCTGTAATCCCGCAGGTGTTGCTGCCCAGCCAAGCCCCATGATGTTTGCAATGATATTCACGGCAATATATTCCCTGGCGGGATGGTTCTCGGGTACATCCGGAAACAGGAACTGCAATGGCCTACGCATTCCCCTCGTCATACCCGCAATCAATCCGGACCCATCTGCAATCTCCAGGAAGCCGGACCACATACCGATCACTCCCAGCATGGAGATCGCCAGAGTCACCGCTTCTCCGGCCGATTGAAGGATGGTTTCCGTCATGGTGCCCAGATTGCCCGTTACCGTCGCATAGAATATCCCCACCAGAATCATGATACCCCAGAGTATATTCAGCATCCGATGCCTCCTACGAGTCCTCATCTGATTCTATGTCGGAATACACAAAAAAAGAACAGATTCCCCGGGGAAATCTGTTCTCCGCATTATTACTGTACCGGCTTACGCATCTATACCCTTTGAACTGATAAACTCCATCACATCGCCAACTGTCTCAATGCTCTCCAGCTCATCGGTAGGAATCTCGATACCATATTCCTCTTCAAAAGCCATTATCAGCTCGAAAAGATCAAGCGAATCTGCACCCAGATCATCCTTGAAAGAGGATTCCTCGGTGATCTCCACGCCATCAATGTTCAATTGATCCTGAATGATCTCAATGATTCTGTCTAACATGACATCACTCCTTTCTTGTGTAACTTGCAATGCAAGTATATGAACATGTATGCTATTTGTCAATAGGTTTTAAGAGATATTGGTAAACATCCCTCTTGGAAATCCCCCTGTCCGTGGCAACCTGCTTCATTGCCTCCTTATGATCCATTCCCCGGCGTTCATACAATTCCATATGTTCTTCGATGGACATCTCCTCCCAACTCCTGCGCACCTCCTCCTGAAGTTCTGCCCGGTCTCTGCCTTTGATAACAAGCACATACTCCCCCCTGGGTTCCTCCCCGGAGTACTTGGCAATCGCCTGCAACAGTGTCATTCTCTCCACGGACTCAAACCGTTTCGTCAGTTCCCTGCACAGCGCAATTCTCCGGTCACCCAGAACCTCCTGCAGATCCTCCAGCGTCTTTCGCAGGTGATGGGGCGCCTCGTAGAGAATCATGGTACGGGTCTCGTCGGCCAGTTCCTGAAGGATTGTCCGTCGTTCTTTTTTGTCCTGGGGCAGAAAGGCTTCAAATGCGAACCTTCTGGTGGGAAGTCCCGACAGTGTCAATGCGGTGATACAGGCACAGGGACCGGGCAGACTGGTAACCGGAATGCCCTCCTCATGGCACATCCGTACCAGAACCTCCCCCGGATCGGAGATGGCCGGCGTACCCGCATCCGTAATCAGGGCAATGCTCTTCCCTTCCTTCATCTGACGGATTAACGTATATGCTTTCTCCACCTTATTGTATTCATGATAACTGGTCATGGGCGTCCGGATCTGAAAATGATTCAACAGCTTCAGACTGTTTCTCGTATCCTCTGCGGCGATCACATCCACATTCGTAAGCGTTTCCAGCACGCGGCTCGTCATATCCTCCAGATTGCCGATGGGAGTGGCACACAGATATAACATACCGCCTTTAATATCCATAGACATCTACTATCTCCTTCGTATAGACTCCTTTGCTCTCGAAGACAATCAGCGGTTTCTCCACCGTCATCCCGGATCGTCCGCCACGGGTGCCCTCGATCAGCACCATGTTCGGCTCCGCATCCGCAAAAGGATATACCAGGCGCATTCTCTTGGGCTCCAGCTTATACTGCGTCATGGTTACCATGATCTCCGCCAGCCGGAAGGGCCTGTGCACCATATAGAAGTGCCCCTGCGGCTTCAGCAGTCTGGCCGTCACCCTGCATACATCCTCCAACGTACACAGAACCTCATGTCTTGCGATTGCCTTGGCGCTCTCCGGATTCGTGAGGCCATGCTGACCGATCATATAAGGCGGATTGCACGTAATGGTATCATATGCGGACAGCGGGAAAAGAGCATCCGCCTCCTTAATATCTCCCGTTACGATGGTAACCCTGCTGCCAAGATCATTCAATGCAACCGATCTTGCCGCCATATCTGCGCTCTCCGGCTGGATCTCCAATCCGGTCAGATGCGCTGCCTCTGTCTTCGCCGCCATCAGAATCGGAATGATTCCGGTACCGGTTCCGAGATCCAGTACATTCCCCCCCGGCGGTGCTGTGGCAAATCCAGACAGAAGAACCGCATCCATTCCGAAACAGAAGCGTTCCCTGTTCTGAATAATGCGGTATCCATTCCTTTGTAAATCATCGATTCGCTCGTTCTCTTTTAACATCATTTCATGCATTTCCGTACCATGCTGATCCTGCCCAATCCTCTCCCTTCCGGGAGACGGTACTAGCTGAGTTTGGATTTGCTGCCGTCCTGCTTCTCTTCTTTCTCCAGTTTCTCCAGTTCTTTGATGGATTCTGCGTCCAGATTGATCTTCTCTTTCCGGGTTTTGCGCTTGAACCGAAGCTGCTCCACACGATATTCTACAATCTCTTTCTCATCATCCCTGTCCACAATGACCTTCACAAGCTGACGAAGCACGTTCACACTCTGTACTTCCCCCTTCAGACCATCATCCGTTGTCACATAGTCCCCGATATTCGGAAGACGACGGTTCAGCTCTTCATAGGTTTCTTCCTCATTCTTCAGACAACACATCAGACGTCCGCATACACCGGAGATCTTCGTAGGGTTCAGTGAGAGATTCTGCTCTTTTGCCATCTTGATGGATACCGGAATGAATTCGGACAGATGGGTATGACAGCATAGCGGTCTTCCGCAGATACCGATTCCGCCTACGATCTTGGTCTCATCACGGACACCGATCTGCCGGAGTTCAATACGTGTCCTAAATACGCTGGCCAGATCCTTGACCAGCTCCCGGAAATCAATTCGTCCGTCAGCGGTGAAATAGAACAGAACCTTATTATTGTCAAACGTGTATTCCGCATCAATCAGTTTCATCTCCAGACCGTGTTTGGCGATCTTCTCCAGACAGATCCGAAATGCATCCTTCTCCTTGGCTTTATTAGCCGCCTCCTGCTCGTCATCCTTCGCATTTGCAATTCTGAGCACCGGCTTCAACGGCTGTATCACCTTATCCTCCGGCACCTCCCGGGGATCGGATACAACAGTTCCGTACTCAATCCCTCTCGCGGTTTCCACAATCACATGGTCGTTCTTCTTTATATCAAACTTCATCGGGTCAAAAAAGTATATTTTGCCCGCTGTTCTGAATCGTACACCAATTACTCTAATCATCATCTATATACCTCACGTCATCCTGCTGTATGGCTGTATCCGGGGCAGAAGCACCAATATGTACAACCACGCTAATTTTCCTTGATCGACAGGAACAGAAGTTCCATGGTCAGATCAAAATTCACGTTGCTGGAAAGTCTTCTCTTGGCAGTTTCCAGTGCCGTGATAATATTCCCGATACCCTCGTAGGAGCTTCGGTCCGCTACCTTTCTAATATACTGTATCTCGTCTCTGAAAATCAAGTGATTCGCATCATTTGTTGCCTTAAACATCAATGCATCCCGATACCAGACCAGAATTATGTCCAGATAGTCATCAATATTGAACTTATATTCCGCAATTTTCTTAATGGCCTTTACCATCTCACTGATATCCAGGTCATAGATATTCTTCAGCAGTGTGACAGCCTCCGACTTGATATTGTCAAACTCCTCACTGACGGCGAGTGCCTTGGCCTTGCCCACATTTCCCCGGGCAAAAGCGGTGCAAACGTCTGCTTTATAATCCGGGATACGCAGTTCTTCCATTAGAAATCGACGCACCAGTTCGTCTCTCACAGGCTTCATATTCAGCACAACACATCTACTCAGTATCGTCTGCAGCAGAGAATCCGTTCCGGTGGTCAGAATAAGGATGATGCCATAGGCCGGTGGTTCCTCCAGCGTCTTCAGAAGGGCATTCTGCGCCTGCTTCGTCATCTTCTCCCCTTCATTCATGATATAGATCTTGTAAGGACTGCTGTAGGGCTTGATTGCCATATCATTGACGATCTGTGTACGAATATCATCCACACCGATGGTGTTGGGCTTCTCATGGGACACGTAAATGATGTCCGGCTGATTTCCGCTCAATGCCTGCCTGCAGGAATGACATTCCTGACAGGGTGCCTGCTCCCGATTCTCACATTGCAATGCCATGGCGAATATCTTCGCTATGAATTCTTTCCCCGCACTTCTCTCACCGTTTATAATATAGGCGTGGGAAATCTGACCTGTTGTAAGTGCTTTATGCAGATGGTTCTTAATCTGCTCCTGGCCGACAATATCGTCAAAAGTTGCCATACCCGTTCCTCCCCTTAGGAGAAGATATCCAGGATCAGTCCCCGGATCTCCCCGATTTTCGACAGGATATCAATGTTCTCTTTTTCATCACTGACCAGGGCTTTGGCAAGCTCGTCAAGATTCCGGTCCACCAGACGGATGATTCCGTACACTCTGTGGCGTCCTCTCCTGTCCAGGAAATTCTCCCTGGAAAACGAGTGGGACCGGTTGATGATCTCATTCATGAAATCCTTGATCAAAGCCCGGTATTTGCGCATGTCACGAATATCACGATGCTTCGCAAGCTTGTCTCCCTGCATGGTGATCTCCTCCATCAGCGTATTCAGACGCGCCTGTAAATCCGCCTCTTCGATATTGCTGGCCAATATGAACTTGAATGTACTGTCCGTCTGCTGTGTCTGCTGGGTTTCCTGCACCGGCAGAGGCTGATTGACCTGATTCACCTTGATATCCATATATTACCTCGTATTCTGAATAATGTATGTTGTAATTTCTTCCAGACATTGATCCAGATCATTATTTTGGAATCGTCTTCCGATTCCCGCTTCCGCTATCTTCTCTTCCGAGAAATCCGCACTATCAGCCAGGAATCGCCTGCACATCTCCTCATATTTCGGATGATCCTGCTGCCGCTCCCGGTCCAGCGCACGCTGCAGCCGTACACCGTCGTCCAGTTCGATCAGTACAGGAAGAAGAGCTTCCTGCCCGAAATATTCCGTCATCCGGCGGTATGCTTCAATCGTGCCGATCAGAATATAGTTATGCTCCGCCAGATTCATACTGTCATCAACGGCTGTAAAATAGCGCCAGATTCCGTGACAGGTATGATATTCCCTGAGTTCCACCAGTTTCCCTGCGCTGCGGATGGCAGCAAGTCCCGCATCATCTGTAAAATGATACTCCACGCCCTCCGTTTCTCCCGCACGGATCGGTCTCGTTGTGTAAGGCACCAGACGTTCCAGCTTCAGACCGGACGCCAGCAGACGCTGGTATATCGTATCTTTTCCGCTGGAGCTCTTGCCCATCAGATAGATTATCTTCCCCATATCAAACTATTCCTCTGTTTCTTCCCCGGTATACGCCAGCGTACACCTTATGGCACGCTTCCATCCCCGGGTAAGTTTCCTGCGATATTCCTCTTCGATGGCAGGTGAGAATGTCTTCGACAATTCCCAGTTCCGGATGATTTCCTCCCGATCCGACCAGAACCCCACTGCAAGCCCGGCCAGATATGCCGCGCCGAGAGCGGTTGTCTCAATACATTTCGGACGAAGTACCTGAATTCCTAACAGATCAGACTGGAACTGCATCAGAAAATCATTGGCACTGGCACCACCGTCCACCCGAAGACTCCCCATCTCTACATTAGCATCCTTCTCCATGGCGCGCAAGACATCCATGGTCTGATACGCCAGAGATTCCAGTGTTGCCCGGATGAAATGCTCCTTGGTTGCCCCACGGGTCAGACCAACCACCATTCCCCTGGCACCCGGATTCCAGTACGGTGCTCCGAGACCGGTAAAAGCCGGAACCACATAAACACCGTTGGTATCTGCCACCGCAGCTGCATATTCCTCGGACGCGGAGGCACTCTTGATCATGCGAAGCTCATCCCGAAGCCACTGGATTGAAGCACCCGCTACGAACACACTGCCCTCCAACGCATACTGAACTTCTCCGGGCAGGCTTGCCGCAATCGTGGTCAGCAGTCCGTTATGACTGTGATATGCCTGTTCACCCGTATTCATCAGCAGGAAACAGCCTGTTCCATATGTATTTTTCACTTCCCCCGCCCGGAAGCAGCATTGTCCGAAAAGAGCAGCCTGCTGATCCCCCGCAGCACCGGCAATCGGAATCTCTCCGCCGATCACCGATTCCTCCGTATATCCGTATATGCAGCTGGAGGGTTTTACCTGGGGCAGCATGGATCCGGGAATATGTAAAAGTTTCAGGATCTCCTCATCCCAGCACAGCCTGTGAATATCAAACAGCATGGTTCTGGAAGCGTTGGTATAGTCCGTTACGAAGCATTTTCCCTTCGTCAGGTTCCAGATCAGCCAGGTATCCACCGTTCCGAAGAGCAGATCTCCCCTTTCGGCCGCTTCCCTGGCCCCCTCTGTATGATCCAGAATCCAGGCAATCTTGGTTCCGCTGAAATACGGATCCGGAATCAGCCCCGTTTTCTCCCGAATCCTATCTGCATGACCATCTGCCACCAGTTTCTCAATATAATCCACGGTTCTGCGGCACTGCCACACAATGGCGTTGTATACCGGTCTGCCGGTATGGCGGTTCCATACGATCGTGGTCTCTCTCTGATTGGTGATTCCAATGGATGCAATATCCTCCACGGTGGCACCAATCTTCCCCATGGCCTCTACCGCTACCGATAATTGGGAAGACCAGATTTCCAGCGGATCATGCTCCACCCAGCCGGCTTCGGGATAGATCTGTGTGAATTCCTTCTGGGCCTGGGAACAGATATTTCCCTGTTTGTCAAAAAGGATACAGCGGGAGCTTGTGGTCCCCTGATCCAGAGCCATTACGTATTTTTTCATTGGTCACCTACTCTTTTCCGGTCTCTTCGCAGGTACAGACGATATCCACCCCTGTACCGCAGATATCTGCCACCACTACATCCCCGATATGGATCGGCGCGCTTACCTGTGTCTGCTTCAGAACCTTCATAATATCCAAAATCTTCTCCTTGGGGATACCGGATGCCGTTTTCACCGATACCACCGGATATCTGCCCCCCTTCACCCGAACGGTTCCGGTTACAATCCGGCGTGGTTCGGTCACCTCTGCTCTGGCGTACCGGTCTCCCACCGGGCAGGTATTGCCCGTAACGGATAACATTCCGCCTTCCTCTATGGTCACAGTGATCGGACAGCCCATGGGGCAACCGATACAGGTCAGTTCACGAATATTTCCCCGGGACGTTCCGGTGGTGCGTTCTTGTTGCTCTGCCATTATTCTTCCTCCAGTCTGACCGTCACGGAAACAATATCGGCTCCGCCGAACGATTGCCCGATCTGTTTTTGCAGCAGTTTCACCGTCTCCATCTCTCCCGGAGACAGGATTCTTTTCTTGATATGCTGGATTCTCTCCCCGTTCACATATACGGAAACATAGTGATCCCGGTATATATTGTCTACCCGGAATTTCACATCCACCACGTCTTCCTGCATAGGGAAATGAAGCTTCTCCGGAACCGTATAGCGGACACCGTGCTCGGCGGTACAGATCACTGTGGAGGAATGCACCGGTGTATCCTTACTCTCTGCGGAGGAATGCACCTGCGTATCCTGCCCGGCATCGGATGTATGCATACGGGATGCCACATACTCTGCAGCATATCTTCCTGCCAGTCCCGCTTCCCGGGAAACATAATCCACCAGGTCATGTACATGCAGCACATTCCCACAGGCAAAAACACCCGGCACACTGGTGGCATAATGATCATCCACCACCGGCCCCCTTGTCACACTGCTCATCTCCACCGGAAGCCCTTTTGTCAACTCATTCTCCGGAAGCAATCCGCAGGATAACAGAAGCGTATCGCAGGGAACTGTCTCTTCCGTACCCGGAATCGGTTTGTTGTTCTCATCAACCCTGGCAAGCACCACGGCTTCTACTCTTTTGCGACCGATGATATCGATTACGGTCGTGCGGAGCCGCAACGGGATGTTATAATCATCCAGACACTGCACAATATTACGCTTCAGTCCGCCGGAATACGGCTGGATCTCCGCAACACACCGTACAGTGGCCCCTTCCAGAGTCATCCGGCGCGCCATGATCAATCCGATGTCGCCGGATCCCAGAATCACAACCTCACGCCCCGGCAGATACCCTTCCCTGTTCACATAGTATTGTGCGGTTCCGGCAGAATAGATCCCTGCCGGTCTGTAGCCTGGAATGTTCAGCGCACCCCTCGCCCGCTCTCTGCAGCCCATCGCAAGCACGATGGCCCCCGCTTCTATCTCGAATACACCCTGCTCGCGGTTCATGGCGCAGACAATATTGCCTTCCTTCAGGTCCAGAACCATGGTTCCCAGCGCATACGCGATCTTCCTCTCCTTCACACGCTCAATAAATCTGCCCGCATATTCCGGCCCCGTCAATTCCTCTCCGAATGTATGCAGTCCGAACCCGTTATGAATACATTGATTCAGGATTCCTCCCAGCTCCCGGTCTCTCTCCAATATCAGAATATTCCGGCACCCCGCATCATATGCAGATACTGCTGCAGCAAGTCCCGCAGGACCGCCTCCGATGATCACAATGTCTTTCTGAAGTCGGTTCATGATTGCCCTCCTCTCAGAATCTCCGTTCCCGGACCTGCTTTCGTGACGCTCTCCCGGGGTACCTGCAGACTGTCAGCCAGAATCTTCGATACCTTCGGAGAACAGAAGCCGGACTGACAACGTCCCATGCCGGCTCTGGTTCTTCTCTTGATTCCGTCCAGACTCTTCGCGCCCAGCGGTCTGTAGATTGCATCCAGAATCTCTCCCTCGGTTACGGATTCACACCGGCATACGATAGTTCCGTATTCCGGACGAACCTTCAGCAATTTGCGCTGCTCTTTTTCCGGAAGATCCAGAAAATGAACAATGCCGCGACGATAGGGAGTATAATTCCCATTCTTCTCCGGCTTCAGAATGCCTGCGACGATATCTGCCAGACGTTTTCCGATGGCGGGTGCACCGGACAATCCCGGGGATTCAATCCCCACCGCATCCACAAGACCCGGACAATCCTCCGCCTCCTGCAGGATGAAATCTCCACCATCCTCATGGGCACGCAGTCCCGCATAGGAGGTAATCGTCTCCCTCGTCGGAATGTTCATAACCGTCTGTCCCACGCTTCCCAGAATCTTCGCAAGTCCTTCGGAGGTAGTATTCACACCTTCCCGGTTCTCAATATCCTCCGCGGTGGGACCCAGCAGAAGATTCCCATGTACCGTAGGTGTTACCAGAATGCCTTTGCCCAATGGCCCCGGCACGCGGAAAATCGTTCTTCCCACATGCGTACCGGCTGTTCTGTCCAACAGACAGTATTCTCCCCGCCTGGGCGTAATATGATATTTCCGGGCGCACAGCATATTGTGAATCCGGTCACTGTATACGCCTGCGCAGTTCACGATGCATCTGCTCTCGTATTGTATTTCTTCGCCGTCTGCTGTGACGGTCGAAATGACAAAACAGTCCTTTTCCATGTCTTTCCGCACGTCCCTGACTTCGGTTTCAAAGAAGAACTCGGCTCCGTTCACGTTGGCATTCTCCGCCATGGCAATCGTCAGCGCAAAGGGACAAATAATCCCCGCAGTGGGCGCATACAGGGCATTGGTCACCTCCGGCGGAAGGTTCGGCTCCATTCTGTGACATTCCACTGCATCCAGAATGCGCAGTTCCTCCACACCGTTCTCCACCCCCTGCCGTAACAGACGATCCAGAACTTCCTTTTCTTCCTCACAGGTAGCTACCACCAGAGCACCGGTACGCCGGTAGGGAACATCCAGTTCCTGACATACCCGTGGCATCATGGCCGTTCCCTGCACATTCATGGCAGCTTTCAGGCTACCCGGTTTCGCATCAAACCCGGCATGCACCAGTCCGCTGTTTGCCTTGGAGGTTCCGCAGCACACATCTTCCTCCCGCTCCAGCACGGCAATATGAAGTTGATATCCGGTCAGTTCCCGGGCAACGGCACATCCAATCACTCCGGCACCGATAATAATGACATCGTACATGGGCAGCATACGCATGTTGGCACCATACTTGATGTCCA
>JAEDCX010000094.1 GCA_016293925.1 Lachnospiraceae bacterium
CGGTACGATTACCGTGAAGAGAAAACAGAAGCCGCAGTCCGGCGATGCAGCCGGAACCCTTCCGGATCTGTCACATAACCGTGGAAAGAATTATATTTTGAGAGAGGATGAGCAGATTCCATTCCTGGTGGATCTGGGGGTACAGACACCGGATGGAAAACTGATCCGAGCCAAGTATGACAAATTCCGTCAGATTAACCGGTTTCTGGAATATATCAGGGACATCATTCCCTCACTGCCTTCGGGGAGGCGGCTTACGATCATTGATTTCGGATGTGGCAAGTCCTATCTGACCTTTGCCATGTACTATTATCTGCACTGTAAACTGGGATTGGACATTCATGTGATCGGACTGGACCTGAAGGAGGATGTGATCCGCACCTGTACCGACCTGAGTGAGCGGTACGGTTATTCCGGTCTTGAGTTCCGGCTGGGAGATATCGCCATGTATAACGAAGTAGACCGGGTGGATATGGTAGTCACGCTTCATGCTTGTGACACGGCAACGGACTATGCCCTCTACAAAGCGGTAAAATGGGGTGCAAGCGTGATTCTGTCTGTTCCGTGCTGCCAGCATGAGTTGAACGGACAGATGAAGAATGTTATGCTGAAGCCCATGCTGCGATACGGGCTGATCCGGGAACGGATGGCCGCACTGGCGACCGATGCAATCCGGGCAGATCTGCTGGAACTGTACGGTTATCAGACACAGATCCTGGAATTTATCGATATGGAACATACTCCGAAGAATATCCTGATTCGAGCGGTCAAAGATAAAAGTAGGAGAATGAGAGCCGGTCGGGAAGGGGAGGAACTGACAGCTATGATCGAGCAGCTGTCTGTCTCGCCTACGCTTTTGAAGTTAATGAAGGAATTGGAGAAGTCGTGTGAAGAAGAGAGTCGTTCTGACAATTGCTAAAATCATATCATTCATAGTGGCCTTTGCAGCTTCCTTTTTCATATTCAGCACTATCCTGAACAGGGGAAATACGGATATGACTAAGGACATGGCAAATGCCGCCTATCCGGTCATACATGTTCAGATCGGGGAGTATTCCACAAACTGCCTTCATGGCTATGCGGAGCCTATGAATCCATTGTATATGCGGGATTCGTTAACGCCCATTGACAGCAGCCGGGAGGTGAAACTCACGGTGGATCTGTATCATGCGTCAATCGACAGCTGCCGCTATGAATTGCGCAGCGTGGACGGATCCAGACTGTTGGAGCGCACCGAGGTGAGTGATTATTCCACCGCAGCGGACACGGTATCTATGACACTGACCCTTAAGGATCTGATGGAGAAGGATACGGAATATCTTCTGGATATCATTCTGGGGATGCAGGACCGTGAGGTACATTATTACACCAGAATCGTGCAGGCGGAGGGGTTCCACGTGCAGGAGAAACTGGATTTTATCGATTATTTCCACAACTGTACCTTTGATAAAGAGCAGGCAGCCAATATTACCAAATATCTGGAATCCAACGCCAAGGGAGATAATACGACTCTTGGAAGGGTAACACTGAACAGCAGCTTCAAGCAGATTACCTGGGCAGATATGAAGGTGCAGAAGATGACGGAGCCGTGCATGACCATCCGGGAACTGGACAGCGATACGGCCACGGTACGTCTGGATTATATTCTGCAGAGCAATGTAAATAATGATCTGAAAGAATACCGGGTAACGGAGTATTATCGGGTCCGGTATACGAAAGATCGTATGTATATGCTGCAGTTTGAACGTAACATGAACCAGATATTTAACGAGAACGATGCAGTATATACCACCAGAACCATAGGACTGGGGATCCAGCAGGAGCAGCCGGAGATCGTGGAAAGTGATGACGGACGCACCTTTGCCTATGTTGTACAGGATCGTCTTTTCTGCTATAACGGTGCCGGCAATCAGCTGGCGTATCTGTACGGATTCTACAATGCCGACGGAGTCACCCGGGACAAATATGACGAACGGATTCTCTACAATCAATGTGATGTGGAGATTTTGAATGTAGATGAGACCGGAAACGTTTGTTTCATGGTCTATGGATATATGAACAGAGGCGACCATGAGGGACGGGTGGGCGTCAGCGTCAATTATTACAACAGCCTCTACAATACCGTAGAGGAGAAGGGATTTATCACCTATGACAAACCGGCGGAGATTCTGCGGGAGGAGCTGCGGACGCTTCACTATGTGAGCAGAGATAATCTTTTCTATATGATGCTGGACTGCGCCATCTATCGGATTGACCTTGCGAACTGCACGTATGAGATCGTGGGAGAGAAGCTCACAGATAACATGTACAGCATTTCCGAAGACAGTCATATGATTCTGGTACAGAACGGTCAGGATCAGTATAGTTGCTCTGCATTGGTGTGGATGAATCTGAACACCCATCGTACGGTTACCGTGGAAGCGGGAGAGGGGAATTATATTCGTCCGCTTGGCTTTATGGGAGATGATATTGTCTACGGAATCGCACGGAGGGAGGATATCTATACGGAAGCATCCGGAATTACCGTATTCCCAATGTACGAAGTACGTATCCAGAATGAGATCGGCGAGATCCTGAAAACATATGCGCAGGAAAATGTCTATGTGGTGGATGGCAGGATCCATCTGAATCAGCTGGTTTTGAAACGGGTGAGTATGGAAAACGGCACCTTCCGCCCAATTGCCGATGATCAGATCCTGAATAACCGGGTGCAGGATACGCCGGATAATACCATATCCGTTCCGGTTACACAGAATTATGAAAAGGTGTATCAGATCAATCTGGCAGGAGATATGAATGTGCAGAAATTGCAGATTCTGACGCCCAGACTTACAATCTATGAAGGAAACCGGGAACTGAGTCTGCAGGAGGATGCAGACAGGCCGGAACGATACTATATCTTCACACTTACAGGGCTTTCCCGCATTACAACGGATGTGGCCACTGCTGTGACGGAGGGGCTGTCGCAGGCCGGGACCGTCATGACAGATCAGGGAATGTGTATCTTCAGCAAAGGCGGAAGATCCTCCATCAATCAGATTATGGCGATCCGACCCGCCAAAGAGGACGATATCAGGAATTCGCTGGCAGTGTGTCTGGATACGATTCTCGAATTCGAAGGAATCGGCAGGAGTACGGCAGCGCTTCTGGAACAGGGCAGACATGCGATGGATATCCTTGCGGAGGCGATGCCGGATGCACACATTCTGGAATTGAACGGTTGTGAGCTGGAAGCCATGCTCTTCTATCTGAACCGGGATATTCCCGTGCTGACCATGTTGTCGCCGGACCGGGCAGTTCTGCTGGTCGGATATAATACGACCCAGATTGCAATCATGGATCCCGCAACGGGAACCATATACAAGAAGACAATGGCGGAAGCGTCAGCAGAATTTGCAGGTCTTGGCAATGTATTCATCACCTATGTGCGGTAGGTCTGTTCCGGACAGGGCAGACGGGATACAAACGCAGTCCGGACAGCGGATACAAACGTACTCCCGAACCGGATGCCAAGGCAACCGCAAAACGGCGAGAACAAATACTGTTTGACAGTATATACAAAAAGTGCTATTTTAGTAGCGATAAAAAGGCATTGATGAAATATTCAACAGGAGGAGAACATTATGAAGAAATTTTTATCAGTAGCACTTGTTCTTGTTTTGACAGCCTGCATGTTTGTCGGCTGCGGCAAGAAGGATAAGAAGACATTGACCATGGCAACCAATGCTTATTTCCCGCCATACGAGTATTATGATGGTGACGATATTGTCGGGATTGACGTTGAGATCGCCCAGGCAATTGCAGACAAGCTTGACATGAAGCTGAAGGTTGAGGATATGGAGTTCGATTCCATCATCACAGCAGTGACAGCAGGAAAAGCAGATATCGGTCTGGCTGGTATGACGGTAACAGAGGATCGTCTGAAATCCATTAACTTCTCTGACAGCTATGCAAAGGGCGTTCAGGTTGTCATCGTAAAAGAAGGATCTGACATTCAGTCCATCGATGATCTTGCAGGCAAAAAGATTGGTGTTCAGCTTGCTACGACGGGTGACATCTATGCAACAGATGATTTTGGTTCCGAGTGTGTCGAACAGTACAACAAGGGTAACGATGCAGTTATGGCTCTCGTAAGCGGCAAGGTTGATGCAGTAATCATTGATAACGAACCTGCCAAATCCTTCGTTGCAGCAAACTCAGGACTTGTGATTCTTGAGACAGAGTATGTAACAGAGGACTACGCAGCTTGTATTGCAAAGGACAACACAGAGCTTCTTGAGAAAGTGAATGATGCACTTGCTGAGTTAAAAGCTGACGGTACACTTCAGAAGATTATTGATAAGTACATCAAGGCTGAATAATCCGGTGGTCAACGGAAAAATAACGGAGAGAGACACTTCGATGAGAGGTGTCTCTTTTTTTTTAGCGAATCCGGGCATAATACTCCGCCGCAAACATGCGGCTTTCCTGTACGATTAGATGTAGTATTGCGTATTGAAAAAGAATATGGAATTTACTATAATCTATATACAGAGTAGACATGTGAATGTCGTTAATGACAAATGTTGTGTGTAAGGGGGTATGCGCAATTGGTAAAGACAAAGTGGAAAAGTATTACGTTTGTGCTGGTGTTTTTCTTTGCGGCACTCATGAATTCCTTATCGGCAGACGCAGCTACGGTGGATGAGCTGAAGAGTAATTGGAATGTTACCCGTTATTATCCAATCTATGAAGGAAGTCCGGAATGGCAGAAGCATAGCATGGAGGACACATTGGAAGCCAATAACCCTCCCTATGAACTGCTGTTTGACATGTCCTCTGCGGAGCTTGCCACGCTTCTGTTTGAGTATCCTGCAATGCCTCAGATGACAACGTATTATGGAGAAGACGGAGGCGTTGACTATACTCAGTTTTGTATGTTTCTGGAGTTAAAGTCAGATATTTTCTATGAATTGCTTCGCCGGGAGGATGGAATGACAGCAATCCTGACAACGTATCAAAACAGTGGTGTAGATGCACAATGGTTCGCGGATGAGGTCTATGATCAATCCGATGCCGATCAGAGGAAATGGTACGCAGAGGTATTCGGCTCACAGTTCATCCGTATGTACGCCAAGGTATTCACAGAAGAGGAAGCAGCTCTGGCGAAGCATGTCATTCAGGAAAAGAATGAGATATACAGCAAAGCCGACCATGCATCCCCGGAATATTTTGCGATATCGGATATTGAGAATGGGGACAGTCATTCTAACGCACAGGTAAGGGCACTGTTTCTGTCGCAGGATCAGATCGCCGAAAGAGAGGCCGCATTCCGGGAGGCCGCAGCCTCCATTCCGTCAGAAGAGGAATCCCGGGAGGAGGAAGTGATTGCGGAAACATCCGGCAAGTCGAAGAAGCCAATCGGCTTTATTGTATCCGGCTGCATCTTTGCGGCTGCTGTTCTGACCCTGGGCGTGGTTTGGTTGCGTAGGAAAAAAAGAACTTCGTAAAAACAGAGAAGTCACGGCGTAACCATTGCGGTTATGCCGTGTTTCTGAA
>JAEDCX010000026.1 GCA_016293925.1 Lachnospiraceae bacterium
ATGATCTCTCAAACTGAGCAACATATCATCAAAGAGACAGCCACATAAGACGCAGAGCCGATGAACGCTTTTCCAAAATGCTTCAGAGTTACGAAAAGGAGCAAAAAGCATTGACGCAGGAAGCGGAAGAAAACCGCCAGACCTTGCAGAATGCCGAACAGCGGGTAGTGGATTTAAGGCTTGTACTCCGCACACTTCGGGAAATGACCGACATTAAGGAGCTTACCCCTACGCTTGTCAATTCGCTGATTGAGCGTATCGAAGTCCACAACAGCGACAAATCCGACGGTCACAGCCATGTCAAGGTGGACATCTACTTTACGGCGGTAGGGATGATTGACATTCCCACCGAAAAAGAAATACTTGCCACGATGGAAGAAATACGGAACAACCCGCAGGATTTCAAATTTGTGGCGTAACAAAGGGATACGGTGTAAACAATTTTAGTTACACCGTACCCTACATAAAAACATCCTTATCTGGCGACAGCTAACGATGACTATCTTTTGCATGTCTTGTATCTCTTCGGATATTCGCATTCAAAAGAGATATGTGCAACTGACCTATATCTGTCTGACGGCAGAGGGTAATCATCTGCATCTGATTACGGTGCGGCATCTCGACTATTACCTCCTCTTGTGATATGCTTAAATGTACGTATTCACGAGAGGGGGTATTTTTTTGGTCGGACAGACAGAGGAAATGAAACCGAAGAAACGTATTTGCGCTGGTCTGTTGGCCCATGTGGATGCGGGCAAGACCACGTTATCGGAAGCAATGCTCTTTGCCTGTGGCAGAATCCGTACGCTGGGACGGGTAGACAGGGCAGATACGTTTCTGGACCATGATGATATGGAGAGAAAACGCGGAATTACAATCTATGCGAAATCCGCCCGGATAGAGTACGGGAATCTGGCGGTTACGCTTCTGGATACGCCGGGACATGTGGATTTCTCACCGGAGATGGAACGATCCCTTCAGGTTATGGACTATGCGATTCTGGTAATCAGCGGAACCGCAGGTGTGCAGGCACACACCAGAACCCTGTGGAAGCTGTTGCAGGCGTATCGGGTATCGGTGTTCCTGTTCGTGAATAAAATGGATCAGGCAGGCTGTGACAGGCAAAAGCTGGCAGCACAGATCCGGACGACATTCGGGGACGCCTGCATCGATCTGTCGGGAGACTGGCAGGAGGATGCCGCCATGGGGGATGAAGCTGCCATGGAAGAGTATCTGGAGAACCGGGAGCTTGCGGATGCAACCGTTACACGGCTGATTCGTGAGCGCAAGGTGTTTCCGCTTTTGTATGGATCTGCACTTCGCATGATCGGGGTGGGGGAACTGCTGGATACCATGGAGCGTTACATGGTGCCGCGGGAGTATCCGCAGACGTTCGGCGCCAGGGTGTTCAAAATCACCCGGGATGAGAAGGGAAACCGGTTGAGCTGGCTGAAGATCACGGGCGGAGAACTGCGGGTTCGATATGAGATCGGTGGGGACAAGATTACCCAGATCAGGCTGTATAACGGACCTCGGTTTGAGACGGCAGAGTGTGTGCGGGCAGGAGAGGTCTGCGCGGTTACCGGCCTTACGGAGTGCAGGGCAGGAGACGGTCTGGGCTATGAGCAGGAGAATAGTGAGACGTACTTACATCCTGTCATGACCTATGGGCTGGAACTGCCGGAGGAAATCGATCCGGTACAGGTTCTGCCGAAGCTTCGTATGCTGGAGGAAGAGGAACCGCAGCTGCATCTGGTATGGGACGAACAGCACCATGAGATCAAACTTCAGATCATGGGTGCGGTGCAGATGGAGATTCTGCGGGAGAAAATGAAAACACGGCTTGCTCTGGACGTGAATTTCACGGCGGGGAGGATTCTGTATAGAGAGACCATTGGGAATACGGTAGAAGGTGTGGGACACTTTGAACCTCTGCGGCATTATGCGGAAGTGCATCTGCTGATGGAGCCGGGAGAGCATGGAAGCGGCATCACGGTTGCCTCATCGGTGAGTGAAGATGAACTGGCAGGCAACTGGCAGAATCTGATTCTGAAGCATGTGATGGAACGGAAACACAGAGGGGTGCTGACCGGATCCCCACTGACGGACGTGAAGATCACGCTGACGGCAGGCCGGGCGCATCCGAAGCATACGGAAGGCGGGGATTTTCGGCAGGCGGTGTACCGTGCGGTCAGGCAGGGGCTGATGCAGGCGCAGTCTGTTCTGCTGGAACCCTTCTATTCCTACGAAATCACGGTTCCGGAACAGTTTCTGGGACGTATTATGACGGATATTGACCGCCTGGGGGGACGTCTGGATTCCCATAGGGCGGAGGATGGCAGGGCAGTGTTAACCGGTGTGGTTCCGGTGGCAGCGTTCACGGACTATCAGATGGAATTTACTGCCGCTACCAAAGGACAGGGTCTGATGGCGCTGGCTGTGGACGGTTATTATCCCTGCAAACACTGGGAGGATGTTGTGGCCGGTATCGGCTATGACCCGGAACGGGATGTGAAGAATACAGCGGATTCCGTATTCTGCGCCCATGGCTCCGGTTTCGTGGTGCCCTGGTATGAAGTGCCGGAATATATGCATCTGGAGAGTTGTCTTGCCGGGCATGTATCGGAGGAGGACCGGTTTGTGCTGGAGGCAACCCGTGTGCGGATGCGGGAGGAGATCCGGCAGGAGCAGGGACGGGACGATCTGTCCATCGGTACAGAGGAGATCGACGAGATCCTGAACCGGGCAAACGGCGCCAACCGTGGTACGAAGACTGCCTCCCACAAAGGAATCTCCGCCGGTAGAATCAGGAACCGGATTGCGGCAAGAACGATACAGAAGGAACCGGGAGAGTATACCGGGTATCGTCCCAACACGCGCAAAAAGGACAGATATCTTCTGGTGGATGGATACAATATCCTCTATGCGTGGGATACCTTTCAGGATCTGATGCCGGATTCCATAGACGGGGCAAGGGAACGGCTCTTAGAGATGATGAGCAATTACCGCGCCACCTATGATGGTCAGATCATTGTTGTATTCGATGCCTATCGGGTGAAGGGACATCCAACGGAGTCCTTTTCCTATCACAATATTCAGGTGGTTTATACCAAGGAAGCAGAGACCGCTGACCAGTATATCGAGAAATACGGTCATGAGCATGCCAAAGAGTATGATGTGGTGGTGGCTACTTCCGATGGACTGGAGCAGATCATCATCCGGGGAGAGGGGTGTACACTTCTGTCCGCAAGGGATCTTCAACTGCAGGTACAAAGTGCGGCCGCGCACTTAAAAGAGAATTATATGGAG
This sequence comes from Lachnospiraceae bacterium, assembly GCA_016293925.1. Lineage (GTDB taxonomy): Bacteria > Bacillota > Clostridia > Lachnospirales > Lachnospiraceae > RGIG4034. The sequence continues at coordinate 3,310 of JAEDCX010000026.1, forward strand.
CAGAACGTGTCACTGGGACACAGACCCTTCCGGGATGTTCCGGAGCCGGAAGAAGGATCGTGACGCGAAAGGATAACAGCATTAAAATATGGGAACGGTGGAACGTATGTATTGTTGAACCGTTTCATGATATTATCATGGATGCAGGGGGATCAGGAATGGATATCCGTACACAGATTTTATGGAATCAGATCAAAAACGAGGTGGACAGAATTCTTCACATGCCAAACAGCGGTTTCTATGGAGGGCAGACGCAGGAGCACAGAATTCTGGAAATGACACTGGTTATCGACCGGAGGATTCCCACGGATGCATTGGAGGCATTCCTTCCGGATCTGGTCAGGTCGCTGAAGCGGCATGATGATGTATTCCGGGATGTGCGGATGAATCTGGTGGAGTGGACTGCGGACGGAACATGCAACAATACCGTTGTGCCCATGCTGCGGCTTACGATGAGCAGTTTCTATGAGGAATTGGAACGGGAACGGTGCACCGGAGGGAATTGGGTTGCGGCGGAGAACCAGGCCGCCGGCGGGGATCAGGTTGCCGCCGGGAATCAGACTGCCGCGAAGCAGAAAACCTATCAGAACCTGTATGCCTATCTGAAGAAATTCCATGCCAGAAGCAGACTGGTGATTCTGCTGTGTGCAGCCGGGCATGCAGATGGGGATGCGGAAGAAAAGAAAAAAGAACTTCTGCCCTTTTTGTGGCGTAAGTTGATCAGAATACAGATGGAGAATGGGGAGATAACGCTATGTTGCCGGAACGATTTCTAGAGAGAATGAACAAACTGCTGGGGAAAGAGGAATATGAGCAGTTCCTGGCAAGCTACGACAGGGTACGGTATAAAGCACTGCGCCTGAATCCGTTGAAGCTCGCCCGGGCAGGAAAATCATCCGAGGAAGCGGTAGCGGAGCTTGGGACAGACTGGACCCTGCGGAGGGTTCCCTGGAGTCCTCTGGGACTGTACTATGGACCGGAGGATCAGCCGGGCAGACACATCTGTCATGATGCAGGGCTCTATTATATTCAGGAACCCAGCGCCATGGCACCTGCCGTCTATCTGGAGGCGAAACCGGGCGAGCGGATTCTGGATCTGTGTTCCGCTCCGGGCGGCAAGGGCACGCAGATTGCCGGAGACATGCAGGGGCGGGGATTGCTCATTCTCAATGAGATCCATCCTGCCAGAGCGAAGATTCTGTCTGAGAATGTAGAGCGGATGGGGATTCCGAACGCAATCGTCATCAATGAATCTCCGGAGAAACTGCGGGACAGATGGGATGCTTTTTTTGACCGTATCATGGTAGATGCACCGTGTTCGGGGGAAGGAATGTTCTTGAAAAATGAAGAGGCGCAGACGGAGTGGAGCGAAGAGAATGTGGCGCTGTGCGCCGAACGGCAGGACGGAATCCTTGCGGCGGCAGCAGGGATGCTGAAGCCGGGCGGGAGAATCGTGTACTCCACCTGTACCTTCGCACCGGAGGAGAATGAGGGGACCATAAGCCGGTTTATCCATGCGCACCCGGAGTTCCGGATTGCGGAGGTGGAGCGATCCGGGGGGATGTCGTCAGGACGCCCGGAATGGGTGGAAAATCCCTGCGAAGGACTTGAGAAAACCATCCGGCTGTTTCCACACCGGCTGGAAGGGGAAGGGCATTATGTGGCGGTTCTTGAGAAAACCGGTGCGGATTCCGATAAGGAGCATCGCAGGAAGCTGCAGCCGCCGCTTCCCGAGAAAGAGTACAGGGATTATGTGGATTTCTGCAGAGAGAATCTGCGGGAGCGGAGTGCCGGAGGAATTCGTGTTCCGGATCCGGAGGGCGTTCCGGTACTGTTTGGCGAGCAGCTGTATCTGGCGCCGGCAGGCTGTCCCGATCTGGGCGGGTTAAAGGTTCTGCGGCCGGGGCTGCATCTCGGAACACGGAAGAAGAATCGTTTTGAACCGTCCCACGCCCTTGCGCTGGCGCTGGGGGCGGAGGATGTGAGAAACACCTACGACGGCACCGATGTGGCAGAGCAGTATGTGAAAGGGATGTCCCTCCCGGTCTCCGGAGAGAAGGGATGGTATCTGATCACCGCCCACGGATACAGTATCGGCTGGGGGAAGCTGGCGGACGGAACCATGAAGAATCATTATCCCAAGGGATTGAGGAAATAAGAGTGTATAGGATATCAGGAAGAATTCGGAAGAAAAGCATTTTCCGGATTCTTTTTTCTGTTGCAGGAATATGTCTGTTACTGATCTGTTGTTTTCCTGCCTCTGGTCACCCGGGAGAAAGCAGAATCCATATTGCGTTTGGGATTCGGAGCTCTGCAGCGGGAGAAGCCATCAGGAGAAAAATTTTGAAAAAAATGAAAATATATATTGACATACCAGAATTATAGGTTTATATTACATACAAACATACGAATCATGTAGGAAATAAAAAGCAGGATCGTATCGGAAGAACATGACAACAAGAAACAGTATCATGAAGAAGCGGAGGACAGGAACATGGCAAAGATTTACAAGGGAACATTGGAATTGATCGGGAATACACCACTCGTAGAGGTAGTGAACCTGGAGAAGAAACTGGGACTGGCAGCAAGACTGTTAGTAAAACTGGAATATCTGAATCCTGCAGGAAGTGTGAAAGACAGAATTGCAAAGGCAATGATCGAAGATGCAGAGCAGAAGGGATTGCTGAAGGAGGGCAGCGTGATTATTGAACCGACCAGCGGAAATACGGGAATCGGCCTTGCTGCAATCGCGGCGGCCAAGGGATATGAGATCATCCTGACCATGCCGGAGACGATGAGCGTTGAGCGGAGAAATATTCTGAAAGCATACGGTGCCAAACTGGAACTGACAGAGGGTGCCAAGGGAATGAAGGGAGCCATCGCAAGAGCAGAGGAATTGGCGAAGGAGATTCCGAACAGCTTCATCCCGGGACAGTTTGTGAACCCTGCTAACCCGGCAGTTCATTATGCCACAACCGGACCGGAGGTCTGGAATGATACGGACGGTACGGTGGACTACTTTGTAGCAGGCGTGGGTACCGGCGGAACCATCAGCGGTACAGGTAAATATCTGAAGGAGAAGAAGCCTGATGTGAAGGTAATTGCTGTGGAGCCGGCAGGTTCTCCGGTATTGTCAGAGGGCAGAAGCGGAGCACATAAGATCCAGGGAATCGGTGCAGGATTCGTTCCGGACACCCTGAACACGAAGATATATGATTCTATCCAGACCGTGGAGAATGAGGATGCGTTCCGGTACAGCAAGTTGCTTGCCACAACGGAGGGAATCCAGGTGGGAATCTCTTCCGGCGCCGCTCTTTATGCAGCGATCCAGCTGGCACAGAAGAAGGAGAATGCGGGCAAAACCGTGGTTGCACTGCTTCCCGATTCCGGAGACAGATATTATTCCACTGCTCTTTTCACGGAATAGATAGACTCTTTTTGATAATACCACTATGCTTTTTGCGTAGAACGTGCTATTCTTAAGGAATCAAAATCACGGTGGTTCGTGATGAGGTGACGGGATGGGCACAGACAAGAAAGAAAAATACAAAATAGACATGTGCAACGGACCTGTTCTGAGGAAAATGCTTCGTTTTACCATTCCTCTGATATGCTCAGGTCTGTTGCAACTTTTGTTTCATGCTGCGGATATTGTTGTTGTGGGTAGGTTTGCAGGAGATCATTCTATGGGAGCGGTGGGTGCCACCAGTTCGCTGATCAATCTTCTGACAAACCTGTTTATTGGTCTGTCCGTGGGCGCCAATGTTGTGGCAGCAAGACATTACGGAGCGAAACAGGAGTCTGAATTAAGCAAAACAGTACATACATCCATTTTTCTGGCTATTGTAAGCGGTCTGCTCATGACGGTTGTGGGGGTTTTCGGAGCAGGGCTGATCCTGAACCGGATGGGAACTCCCGACAAGATTCTCCCGCTTGCCACAGTCTATCTGCGTGTTTTTTTTGCCGGCATGCTGGCCAATATGATATACAATTTCGGGGCGGCACTGTTACGGGCGGTTGGGGATACCAGAAGACCGCTCTTTTATCTGTTCATATCCGGCGTTCTCAATGTTGTTCTGAACCTGATTTTCGTGATTCTGCTTCATATGGATGTGGCAGGGGTGGCACTTGCAACCGTACTGTCCCAGTGCCTGTCTGCCTTTCTGGTGCTGCGTTGTCTGATGAAGGAAGAGGGCGGAATCAAACTGATTTTACGGCAGGTGCGTCCTGACCGGCGCAAGGTTGCGGAGATCGTGCATGTGGGGCTTCCGGCAGGCGTGCAGGGGACTCTTTTCTCCCTGTCGAATGTTGTGATTCAGTCGGCAGTGAACTCCTTTGGAGAGATTACTGTATCGGGAAATTCCGCCGCATCCAACATAGAGGGATTCGTCTACGTGGCAATGAATTCGTTCTATCAGGCAACCCTTGCCTTTGCAAGCCAAAATTACGGGGTGGGACAGTTCCGCAGAATTCTGCGGGGGTTGTTTACCGGTCTGGCCTGTGTGACTGTGACGGGGCTTGTATTGGGCAATGCGGTCTATCTGGGCGGTGAATTCCTGCTCCATATCTATTCGGACAGTCCGGCGGTGATTGCAGCCGGTATGAGACGGTTATCCATCATCTGTGTATCCTATGCGCTGTGCGGGATTATGGATGTCTGTGTGGGCGCAATTCGTGGGATCGGTTATTCCGTCATGCCGATGATCGTGTCGCTGCTGGGGGCATGTGGATTCCGGCTTCTGTATCTTGCCACCGTTTTCCGGATGGAGAGATTCCACGTGATCGAAACGGTGTACCTGTCTTATCCGTTGTCCTGGCTGATTACCATAATCGCCCATGTGGTATGTCTGACCATTGTATACAGACGTGCGGTCAAACGGCGGAACGGAGGGATGGAGCATGCTTGAGATGACGATTGCGGGGCGTTCCGTTTCGACCTTTGCAACCGGCGCATTTTCACCGGGTGAGGAAGCGGCAGTGGTCTATATCCATTCCTTTGCGGCCGGACAGGCGGAAACAATAGCAAAGTTATGTAAACAAAAATACATTCTCGTGAATCTCCCATGGACGGACGAACTGACACCATGGCCAGCGAAAAAAGCATTTCCGAAGGGGAAGGATTTTACCGGTGGCGGGGATCGATACGGAAAAGAATTGGTTGACATAATGCTTCCGGGCATCGAGGAACAAATTCGTCAATATTATGATGTGAAAATAGAGGAGCGCAGACGCGGTCTGGCAGGGTATTCCCTAGCAGGCCTGTTTGCGCTTTATACAGCCTATCGGACAGACTGCTTTCCGCTGACCGGCAGTGTGTCCGGCTCCCTGTGGTATGACGCGTTCCTGCAATATGTTCTGGCGCATACGCCCATGGATCTGAAGCCGCAGATAGCAGAGACGGGGACGAAGAGACGTTTTTACTTCTCACTGGGCGACAGAGAGGAGCGGGTCAGGGAACCCCGGATGCGGCGGGTTGCTCTTTGTACGGAGGCAATTGTAACACAGCTTGGGCAAATGTATGATGTCGCGTATGTCCGGAATCCGGGCGGGCATTTTACGGAACCGGAGAAGAGAATGGCTGCCGGTATTGATGCGCTTCTGCGGTGAGGATATCCGTGATCGGATATTGCAATTCCACGGAATATCGGATAGGATAAGAAAGGATTGCGGTCGGAAACGAGTGACTCCGGCCGGATTTCGCAAGAACTCCGTCACAACGGTGGACAGAACCGGGGAACGGAGAATATGGTAGGTTGAAGGTACAAAAGGAAAATGAATCCATCACGTAAACGAATGTTTCTAAAGGGCATGCGGGACGGAATCCCGATTTCGCTGGGGTATTTTGCGGTTGCAATTGCACTGGGCATCGCAGCAAGGGAAGCTGGGATGACCCCCTGGCAGGCTACCCTGTCCAGTCTCCTGTTAAATGCATCGGCTGGGGAGTATGTTGGCTTTACCCTGATTGCCGCCAATTCCAGCTATATCGAGGTAATCGTTATGGAAGCGGTGGCCAATGCCAGATATCTGTTGATGTCATGTGCATTGAGCCAGAAACTGAGTTCGAAAACATCGATGCTCCACCGTCTGCTGATCGGAACGGTGGTGACGGACGAGATCTTCGGAATCTCCATTGCAAGGCCTGAAAAACTGGAACCTTTCTATACATACGGAGCTATTCTGGTGGCAGTGCCGGGATGGGCGCTGGGAACACTTCTGGGAGTCGTGCTGGGCAGTGTATTGCCGGGACGTGCGGTCAGCGCACTGTCTGTCAGTCTGTTCGGAATGTTCATAGCGATTTTTATTCCGCCGGCCCGCAGAAATCGTGTGGTAGGGGGACTGGTACTGATCAGTTTCGCGGCAAGTTTCGCGTTCGGCAGGATTCCTTTTCTGGCGCAGATTTCTTCTGGGATTCGGACCATTATTCTGACCGTGGTCATTTCCCTTGCCGCAGCAATACTCTTCCCGGTAAAGGAGGATAAGACAGATGCAGCATAATGTATATCTTTATATTGCCTGTATGGCGTTGATCACGTATCTGATCAGAGTATTGCCGCTGACGCTGATCCGAAGGGATATCAGGAATAGAACCATCCGGTCGTTCCTGTATTATGTCCCCTATGTCACATTGGCGGTTATGACGTTTCCGGCGATTATGGAATCCACACAGAGCCTGTGGTCGGGGCTGCTGGCTCTTCTGGTGGGGATTGTTCTGGCCTGGTTTGGCCGGGGGCTGATCGTTGTGTCGGTCTGTTGCTGCGCAACGGTTTTCCTGACAGAACTGGCACTGGATTATATTCCATTTCTGGCCGGCTTGTGATATAATAATAGAATGATACTGTCAATGATTGGAATGCAGAAAGGGAGAACAATGAATTATCAGGAAGCGCAGAAGGTATTACGGGAGCACGGTCAGGAACAGCTGCTCCGTTTCTATGACGAACTGGGGGAGGAAGAGAAACAGTCTCTGCTGGAACAGATTGCCGGGATTGACTGGAGCCTCCTGGAACTTTTGAATCATCAGGGGGAGGAAGCCGTCCGGGGCAAACTGGAACCTCTGGAGGCCGTGACGATTGCAGATATTGAAAAAGAGCACGCTGTTTATGAGGCACGGGGATTAGAGGCAATCCGGGCAGGGAAGGTCGGCGCGGTGCTGTTGGCCGGCGGACAGGGAACCCGTCTGGGCTTCGACAAGGCCAAGGGGATGTTCAATGTTGGCGTGCATAAGGAACTGTATATTTTTGAACAGCTGATCCGCAATGTGCAGGCTGTGGTGGAGAAGGCAGGCGTCACCGTCCCCTTCTATATCATGACCAGCGATAAGAATCATGCAGATACGGTGGCTTTTTTTGAAGCGCATGAGTATTTCGGATATCCTGCAGAGGATGTGCGATTTTTCGTGCAGGAGATGGCACCGAGCGTGGATTTCAACGGCAAACTGTTGCTGGAGGGGAAGGCGCAGCTGTCACTGTCCCCCAACGGGAACGGCGGATGGTTCACCTCCATGCAACGCAGCGGAGTGCTTGCGGACGCGAAGAAGCGTGGTGTGGAATGGCTGAATATTTTTGCGGTGGATAATGTGCTACAGAAGATCGCAGATCCTCTGTTTATCGGTGCTGTACTGGAGAAAGGCTTTGTCAGCGGCGCCAAGGTGGTACACAAGGCGGCTCCGGAGGAACGGGTCGGCGTGTTGTGCAGGGAGGACGGGAAGCCGTCTATCGTGGAGTATTACGAGATGACGGAGGAGATGATTACATCCCGCAAACCGGATGGAGATCTGTCCTATGCCTATGGCGTGATCCTGAATTATCTTTTCCGGATTGATGAACTGGAGCGAATTGCGGGCACGAAATTGCAGACCCATATTGCAGAGAAGAAAATTCCGTATATCGATGCGCAGGGGAATCAGGTGAAACCGGAGACCCCGAACGGATATAAATTCGAGACACTGATTCTGGATATGATTCATCTGTTTGACAACTGTCTGCCCTATGAGGTGGTACGGGAGCACGAGTTTGCACCGATTAAGAACAGAACGGGTGTGGATTCTCTGGACAGCGCCCGGGAGCTGCTGACGCTGAACGGAATCGATTACTAGGAAAACGACAATCCGATTCTCAAGAAAAAATGAAAAAGGTGTTGCAGAAAATTAGTTGAGTATGCTATAATACAACTCGGCGGTCATAGGAGCGCCGGGTTATAGGGGTGTAGTTCATCGGTAGAATAAGAGTCTCCAAAACTCCAGAGGAGGGTTCGATTCCTTCCACCCCTGTTTAGACACCTGATGCATATCAGGTGTTTATTACTTTCTGCGGTTATGTCGCAAATTGTCACAGAATGGAGGCATCGGGATGCCGACTTTATATACAGCATCAAAAGTTCACAACGAGATCATTTTCTGTGTGGTATATGACCAGAATAAGAAAGCGGTCATTGAGAAGGCGTTTCTGAAGAATCGCATCTCCTACTATGAAACCTGGGAGAAGGTTAGTTTCCTGATGCGCCTGTTCGGTAAGAAAGAAGGATGTCAGATCTGCATCAACGATATGCAGCGGGAGAAGGCAGAGGAGATTATCCGGGAGCTGGATCTTGGGGACAGCGTCGAGATGATCTGTAAACCGATTGATAAAACGTATTTCTAGGCATACTGCGGACGGAGATCCGCGGCAGGCCGGGACAGACGGATGATTGGAAGGATGATGAGTCCCGGTTCATACATCCGTGTCATCAGGATAAGTAAACAATACTGCACTGTGAACCTCCCCGGACTCTCGATCAGAGAAAGGGGAGGTTTTGATTACATAGGAAACGAATCATGCAAAGAACAAAGTATACTATGAGAAGCCATTCCGGTATACGGAAGCTTCCGTTCCGGATTATAATCCTTTCCCTGTGTGTTCTGTCCGCTGTGGCGCTGACCGGATGCACCCTGTCCCATGACCGGGGCAGTGCGGCACAGTCCGATGATACCCGGTTGCCGGATACGGACGATACCGCTGCCGATGCGACCGATAAACCGGACACCGCAGATCCGGTGACTGCCAATCATGCTGTGACCAGTATCACAGATGCTTCTTTGCTCGCGCAGCGGGAAAAAACCATGTTTGACGGTGATTTGGCACTTGCCGCTGCAAATGACAGAGATTTTCCCATTGCCAATACCTTCGGGGAATTGAGCGTTCCCACCTATTTTACCAAGGTGAACGATACCTATTTTCTGGTTGATTGTTACCACAATCAGATTCTCTATCACGATAATACAGAAGATCCGGTCTGGCAGTGGAATGTGCTACCGGGGGAACTTGCGATGCCGCATACCATTGCCAGCGACGGAACGGTTTATCTGGTGGATGATACAGAGAACCATCGGGTTGTGGTGTACGAGCGGTATGAAGGTCATTTCATTATCACACAGACGTTTGAGCATATCGGTATCAGACCGCATTACTCCCAATACAATGAAGCCGATCAGACGTTCTATGTGTGGAGTTCCATGACAGGGGAGATGTATCTGTTCAAGAGAGCGGACGAAGACGATGCGGCGTATCACCCGGTCTATCTTGCGGAAATCAGGAAAATCAACAAATTGGACGGCGTCTACGTCCGTTCGTTTACCATCATGGAGGATGAGATCTATATTGTGTCCGGAAACAGTACCATTATCCGGGCAAAGCTTGCGGATTTTACCATCATAGAGGAATATCCGGTTCCTGCGGAAATGGCCGGAATGATTCAAATATCCAGATTGGGGAGCATGTTTTACATCACCATTTCCACCGATGCCTGCGGCAATCAGGATTATGCAACGATCATTCGCACCGAGGATCTGCGGGATTTAGTGTCAGGCGGGTATGAAGATATCTATGAATGGTTCATCGGTGGGGGGACGCCGTATTACATCTCAGAAGTCGACGGAAGCTATTATATGACGGAGCATCGCATTCCGGGACATTCTCTGTGGCGCTTTGAAGCGGAAGGCGAGAGTATCCGGAACATCACGGAGATCTATTAGCAACGAATTCTTTTTGGAATCGTATTCTTTGGAAATGAAATGTACAAAAGGAAGGAAAAAAGGTATACTATACTTAGGAAGATGCTCCGGTGGCAGCTTCCGTGAATCCTTGTGCTGATGGAGATATTGAGATTATTCGTATATGAAAAAACAAAAGAAACTTGCCTTGATCAAAAACATCATAACCGTTGTGTTCCTGGTGGTGGCGGCTGTGTTTTTCTATCGATCCCTGCAGAGCAGTATTGAGAAGGTCATGCAGGAAGATTTCCGTCTGAACTGGGGGCTGTTTGGCGTTGCCATGCTGATCTATTTCTTATATTTTGTCTTTTTGGCCTCTCTGTGGCATTTTGTGACGGTTCTGAACCGATCCTCGATTCCCTATTGGGAAGCAATCACCTGTTATGCATTTTCCGTATTGGGCAAATATATTCCGGGAGAGATTTTCATGCTGCTGGCACGGTTTCCGGCGTATGAACGCCGGGGCGTGAAGCCAAGGAAAGTAACGGTGAATTTCTATCTGGAGAATCTGGGGACACTGCTGGGAGCCGCCTTTCTGTTCATCGGATCCCTGTTGTTCTTCCCCAATGACCTGCTGGATAAGTACAAGTGGGTCATCGTTGCTGCGTTTCTGGGACTGGCAGTCTGTACGAATCCGAGGATTATTAATCTGATTCTGCGCTTTCTGGAGCGTTTCCTGAAGGGAAAGGAATTACAGATCTCCATTACGTATCCGCAGATGCTGGCGGTGGTTTTCCTGTTTATCTTAAACTGGATACTGGTGGGAAGCGGGTTCTACCTGCTGGTGTGCAGCGTATATCCCATCTCTCCCCATCAACTGCTTTACGTGGCCGGGGTGTTCGGCCTGGCGGTGATGGTGGGCATGGTTACTTTTTTCGCACCCAGTGGTCTCGGGGTACGGGAGGGGCTGATTGTGGTGGGCCTCGGCGTGATTATGCCGAATGAGCAGGCGGTCATCATTTCTCTTCTTGCAAGAGTGTGGGCGACCGTGGCAGAGGTACTGTTCATTCTGCTGATCTATGTGATTCGTAAGGTGGGGCAGAGGACAGGCTGGATCAGGACCACCAGGGTACTGAAACTTCGGAAGGAGTACCGCAGATCCATTCTGAAGAAAATCGGGGACAGGCGCAGAAAGAGACATCGGGAAGAGAAATAAGCACAGGGTTGGGGGAATGAAATGAGATTAACCTATATTATCGGCGGTGCCGGTTCCGGCAAGAGCTATCAGGCATACCGCAGAATCATTGAGCGTTCCATCGCGGAGCCGACGCGACAGTTTTTCATCATCGTTCCGGATCAGTTTACCATGCAGACCCAGCGGGATCTGGTGGCGATGCATCCGAAAAAAGGAATCATGAATATCGACGTGTTGAGCTTCGGCAGACTGGCCCATCGTATTTTGGACAATGAAGGGAATCAGAGGGCCGTACTGGATGATACGGGCAAGAGTCTGATCCTGCGCCTGGTGGCAGGCAGAATCGCTGATGAATTGCCGATGTTGGGCGGGAATCTGCAGAAACAGGGATATATTCATGAGATGAAGTCTGCCATTTCGGAGTTTATGCAGTATGGTATTACTCCGGAGCGGCTGGGTGCGATGACGGAACAGATCACGGGACGCAAGACCCTGCGGGGCAAGATGCAGGATCTGTCAGTGGTCTACCGTGAATTCCTGACGTTTATCCACCAGAAATACATTACAACGGAAGAGACCATGCAGGTACTGGCGCAGAGAATCCCACAGGTGGATTTTCTGCGGGACTCTGAGATCGTGCTGGATGGGTTTACCGGATTTACACCGGTGCAGTATGCGGTGATCAAAGAACTGCTTAGCTGCGCACGGGAACTGACGGTTACCATTCTGAACGGTGCGGAGAACAACCCCTATGTGCGAGGAGATGAGAGCGATCTTTTCTATCTGTCTGCGAAGACCATCGCGGATCTGAACCGCATCGCGGAGGAGATCGGTGCGAAACGGGATGTAAGCCTGGATATGATCCTTCCGGGAGACCCGGTTTACCGTCACCGCAATCATCCGGCCATGGCCGCCCTGGAGCGTGATCTTTTCCGAAGACAGGCAGAGACGGGGCGGCAGGCGGAGCGGGCAGAGTGTATCCATATCTGTCAGGCTGCAAATCCGCGGGAGGAGATGCAGTATGTGGCAGACCGGATCCGGGAGTTGGTGACGGAGCGTGGGTTCTGCTACCGGGACATTGCGGTGCTGACAGGAGATATGAGCACCTATGGCATGCTGGTGGAGGAATGCTTCGAGGCATTGGAGATTCCCTGCTTCCTGGATCAGACCAACCCGATTACGCAGAACCCCTGTACGGAGTTCATCCGAAACGGTCTGCAGGTGGTGTTACAGAGATTCTCATACGAGAGTGTGTTCCAGTTCCTGCGCAGCGGCTTCATTGGGTTTGAGAAAGACGAGATTGACCGTCTGGAGAATTATTGTCTTGCTCAGGGAATCCGAGGCAGGAAACGCTTTGCCGAGCCTTTCTTACGGTACAGCAGACAGATCAAAGATCAGGTGGAAGAGTTGCAGGCACTGAATGAGATTCGTCAACGGTTCATGGGCATGATGGCCCCTTTACTTACAAAGTGTGCCACAATGGGAGAGTTTGTACGCGCATTGTATGACTTCCTGCGCGGTGCGAAACTGGAACAGCGCTTACAGGAGTTGGCGCAGAGGTTCCATGAGAAGGAAGATTACGTTCATGAGAGGGAGTATCGACAGATCTACAAACTGGTCATGGGATTGCTGGAGCAGTTATATGATCTGCTGGCGGATGAACCCATCTCGCTGCAGGAGTTTGCGGATATCGTGGATTCCGGGCTGAATGAACTGGAAATCGGTATGATTCCCCTCAGCGTGGATCGTGTAGTGGTAGGCGATCTGGAGAGAACACGTCTGAAGGATGTCCGTGTTCTTTTCTGTGTGGGCATGAATGATGGAATTGTCCCCGGAAATTCTTCCAAGGGAGGCATTATCTCGGATCTGGATCGGGATCTGTTGGCGGGACAGGGCTGGGAGCTGGCGCCGGGTCCCCGGCAGAAGATGTTTATCCAGCGACTCTATCTGTACATGAATGTAACGAGACCCACGGAGGAACTGTGGTTATCCTATGCATCCATTGATCATGGGGGTAATTCACAGCGCAAATCCTATTTTATTGATGTGATCCGTAAGACCTGTCCGGGCTGTTCGCTTCATACGGCAGTGACGGGTACTCTGGACAGTGTTGCCACATCCGGGCAAGGACAGACGCTGATTGCGAAGATGATCCGGGATCTGCGGACGCAGGAGGATGAGGGCAGAGAGAAGGCAGCGGCGGAATTCATGACTCTGTACCGGATTCTGGAAGAGCAGATGGATGACAGTGAGCGTGCAACATTGGAGCGGATTGTGGCGACATCCGGTCAGAACCGGATGTCTGCGAGACTCAACAGGGCGGTGGCGGATATTCTCTACGGACAGACGCTGTACAATTCCGTGACCCGTCTGGAGAGCTTCGTGGAATGCGCATTCCAGCATTTTCTGAATTATGGTCTGCACCTGCAGGAACAGGAGCAGTTCGAATATGATGCCAGAGACCTGGGGACCATGTATCATGCGGTGCTGGAACGCTTTGGCAGGGAACTGGAGAAAAGTGAATATGACTGGGAGAATTTTCCGGAGGAATTCGCCCGCCGAATTGTGCGGGAGGCGGTGGAGACTGCGGCCGGGGAATACAGCAATGCGATTTTCTACAGCTCTGAGCGGAATAAGTATGTGCTGAACCGTATGGAGCGTGTGATGATGCGAACAGTACTGTCTCTGAAAAATCACCTGCTGCGGAGCAGATTCAGACCGAGCCAGTTTGAATTGTCATTCTCTGAGATTGAGGATCTGGACAGTGTATCCGTGCGTCTCAGCAATGCGGAGAAGATGGTTCTCAAGGGAAGCATCGACCGTCTGGACACCTATGTGACCGACGATAAAGTATATCTGAAGATTATGGATTACAAGTCAAGCAAAAAAGAATTCCGGCTGGTCAGCGTATACTACGGTCTGTCTCTGCAGATGGTGGTATATCTGAACGCGGCAATGGAGTATGCCCGGGGAAAGTATCCCGGTCATGAGGCGGTTCCGGCGGCACTGCTCTACTATGCGATCCAGGATCCGTTGGTGGATAGAACCGAAGAGAATATGTCGGAGGAGGAGTTCGACCGGAAGCTTCGGGAGAAACTGAAGATGACGGGGGTTGTAAACGCGGACAGCGAGATTCAGGAGTGGCTGGATTGCGGTGTGGCAGAGAAGATGACAGATCTGCCCCTTGCCTATAAACAGAATGGGGAATACAAGGCCGAATCCAGACAGATGTCCTCCGATCAGTTCCGTATCGTCAGCGACTATGTGAATGTGAAGATCAGAGAACTGGGTGACCGCATTATGAGTGGAGAGATTGCCATTCTCCCTCACGCAGGAGACGGATGGTCCAAATCCGCCTGCGAACGTTGTGATTTCCGCGCATCCTGTAGTTTTGATCCGCGGGACAAAGATTGTCATACCTGGACCGAAGCGGATATGAAAGAGGAAGAATGTCTTGCGATGATGGATAAAATCGTGAAGGGGGAGGACTGATCATATGGGAATGCATTATACAGATGACCAGTGGAAGGTCATTACAACACATGACAGAGATCTCCTTGTGGCAGCAGCAGCCGGTTCCGGTAAAACTGCGGTTCTGGTAGAGAGAATCATCGGGATGATTTCGGACGAAGCGCATCCGGTGGACGTGGATCGTCTTCTGATTGTTACGTTTACCAAGGCGGCAGCGGCCGAGATGCGTGAACGAATCGGTTCTGCGATCGCTAAAAAAGTACAGGAGAACCCTGAAAACAGGCATTTGAGACGGCAGGAGGCACTGCTTCACAATGCCCAGATTACCACCATCGACAGCTTTTGTTCTTTTATTCTGAAGAACAACTTCAATGATATCGGGCTGGATCCCGATTTTCGAACCATGGAAGAGGGCGAGAAGAAGTTAATGCTTCAGGATTCCATGGCGGAGATTCTGGAGGAGTTCTATGCCGGGGGAGAGGAAGACTTCTACCATGTGGTGGAGGCTTACTGTCCGGATGGCAGGGAAGAGAATCTGGAGAGGGTGATTCTCAAACTGTACGACTATTCCAGAAGTTGTTCTTTTCCTGAAGAGTGGCTGCAGGAATGTATGCACAATTATGAGGTTGATACGATCGAAGAACTGCGCAGGACTTCCTGGATGCAGGAGGTAATGAACTATGCGATGACGATTGGAACCGGTATCCGCAGACTGCTGGAGGAAGGTCTGGAACTGGCTCAGATGCCGGAGGGACCGAAGAGATACGAGAATATATTCCGCACCGATCTGGAAGAGGCGGAGAAGCTTACGCAATGCAATACCTATGACGAGATTCGTGCCGTATTGAACCGTTGGGAATGGGGCAGAATGCCGACGGTCAAAGATACGGAGTGTGATGTCGCGCTGAAAGACCGGGCGAAGAGCAATCGTGACTGTGCGAAGAATTCCGTGGCGAAACTGAAGAATGAACTGTTTACGGATTCCGAGGAGACGGTGCTGGCGGATATGCGGATCTGCCGGGAACTGGTGTCGGTTCTGGTTCGGCTGACACTGGCGCTGGGGGAGCGTTTCGCACAGAAAAAGAGAAGCCGCAAACTGATTGATTTCTCTGATATGGAGCACGATGCACTGCGGATTCTCGTCCGGCGGGACGAGAACGGAACGCTTGTGCCAACCGATACCGCCAGGGAGTATCAGGAGTATTTCCACGAGATCATGGTTGACGAGTACCAGGACAGTAACCAGGTACAGGAGGATCTGCTGCGAAGTATCAGCAGCACCTTCCGGGAAGGTGGGCGGCCGAATATGTTCATGGTGGGGGACGTGAAACAGAGCATCTATCGTTTCCGTCTGGCTCGTCCCGAGATTTTCATGGAGAAATACCGCCGCTTTACACCGGATGGCGAACGGGAACGGAAAATAGAACTGTCCTGCAATTTCAGAAGCAGGCGGGAGGTGCTTGACAGTGTCAATGATGTGTTCCGGCGTATTATGATCCCGGGAGTCGGCAATGTGGAATATGATGACCGCGCTGCACTGAATTATGGTGCGAACTACCCGGACCCGGAGGAAAAGAACACTTACAAGACCGAATACATACTTCTGGATGGGGATGGATTGGAAGGAAAAACAGCCAGGGAGACCGAGGCACAGTATGTTGCGTTACGCATTCGGGATATCGTAGGCAGACTGGATGTACTGGACAAAGAGAATGGGTTGCGGAAAGCCAGATACAGTGATATTGCGATTCTGCTTCGGAAAGGCAAAGGTCTGGCAGATACCTATCACAGTGTGCTGACGGAGAATCACATCCCGGCGCATGTGCAGTCATCCTGCGGATATTTTGACGCACTGGAGGTTCGCACCCTCCTAAATATGATCAAAGTCCTGAACAATCCGTATCAGGATATTCCGCTTTTCGGCGTGATGAGATCCCTGTTCGGCGGATTCACGGATGATGAGATTGCCGTGCTCCGTGCCGGGCGCAGGGAACACCTGTATACCACACTTCGCAATGCCGCACAGGACCCGTTCTTTGACGGTCCGGAGCGGAAACAGATTGAGAATGCAGTTGACATAACTTCTATAAAAGAAAAAGCGGCGGCGTTGCTTGACAGGATCGACCGCTACCGGGAGATGGCACTTTTTCAGCCGATTCACCAGTTGCTCCGTATCATGGTTCGTGAGACCCATTACAAAGATTACCTGGCGGTTCAGCCAAACGGAGAACAGTGCATCGCCAATGTAGAGATGCTGATCGAGATGGCGGTAAAGTTTGATGCGTCCAGCTATCATGGTCTTTTTCGGTTTGTGCAGTATATTGATCAGCTGGTGAAGTATGAGATCGAATCCGGAGAACCTTCGATTCTGGATGAGAATGCGGATGTTGTTCATATCATTACGATCCACAAGAGCAAAGGTCTGGAATACCCTGTCTGTTTTCTGTGCGGAACCGGAAGTGAATTCAATCTGAGGGATACGCAGCAGGCGGTATTGATGGATGTGGATTTGGGGATCGCCACGAAGATGATCGATGTGGAGCGGCGGCTGACTGCGGACAGTCTGTATCGCAGGATGATGGCTGAACGGGCGGAACAGGAAGCAATCGGTGAAGAGATCCGTGTTTTGTATGTTGCGATGACCAGAGCCAGGGAAAAACTGATTATCACGGGTACTCCTTCTAAGTGGAAGCCGAAGACAGAGGAGATTCTGGACAAACAGGCACAGAACGCCGGGCGTGGGAAGCCGTTTGATACCATGCAGGTGGTCGAGATGAAATCCTATATGAAGATGCTGCTGACTGCCATCAGCTACGGATGCGATACCATTGATTTCAAGGAAATCAATCATCAGGATCTGGTGGCCATGCAGACACGGCAGGAGGTAGTGGAAGCGGGTGCATATACATGGATTCATACCCTGCGGCAACGTGCGATGCAGGGGGATCCGGCAGATGTGAACTTATATGATTCGCTCCGGGAACGGTTCGGGAAGACCTATTCCCACCCAGAACTGGAACGGCTCTATGCGAAGGCCAGTGTATCGGATCTGAAACAGAAGCATATTCTGGAACTGGACGGGCAGCAGGAGAGCGGCGAAGTCCGGATGTTTGAGGCCGATACAGAGGAGAAAACGGATTCGATGTTTGAAGAATCCATTCCGAGATTCCTGCGGGAAGAGGAAGAGGTGGCAGGAACCACAAGAGGTACCGCCTATCATCGGGTGCTGGAACTGCTGGATCTTGCGGAGGCGACCAGTGTAGAGCAGATCTGTACACAGATGCGCAGGATGGTGGAATGCAATCGGATGGATGCGTCCTATTATGACCTGGTCAATCCGAAGAAGATTTGTCATTTTGCCAAGTCTTCCCTGGCGGACAGAATGCTGGCGGCAGAGAAGCTGGGAAGGATCTGGCGGGAGCAGCCTTTTGTATTCGGACTGCCGGCAGATGAGGTGGATGCTTCTTTCCCACGGGAAGAGATGGTCATCATACAAGGAATTATTGATGTGTATTTCGAAGAGGAGGACGGACTGGTGGTTGTGGATTATAAAACTGACCGGATTGGGCGTCCCCAAGATCTGGCGGACAGATACCGGGTGCAGATTGATTATTATACGAGAGCACTGGAGCAGATGACGGGTAAGCCGGTCAAAGAGAGAATCCTCTATTCTCTGTATCTGCAGGAAGAGGTTCCCTGCTAGTCGGGAGTCGGGGGGAGTGATCCGGCCCGGAACGAACTTACGGTGATGCGGATAACGGGAAATCGCCCTCCGGGCAGTGGCTGTTGTGCAGCCGGCCGGAAGGCGATTTTGAAATTCTGCAAAGAATATCAGCGAAATGAAATATAGGTACTGCCGGTTAGTTGGTGGCAATCTGCTGAACCTTCCGAAGTGCCTTTTTCACAGGCGGAAGTACCAGCAGAATTGTTGTCAGGATACCTTCCAACAGAATGTAGGAGTAGTTGTATACGATCGGATAGATGGCGGACAGGCTTGCCGGAAAATTCTCAGGCATATATTCCATCCAATAGATGTATCCGCCGATGGTGTGGAATACACCACGCATGATAATGGCAATCCAGTAACCGACGATAAGCATGTTGTATTTCTTTCCCTTGAAGAAACCGGTGATACCAAGAGCGGTGAAGGCAAAGAAATAATCGCAGCATACCTGGAACGGATCCAGAATATAGGAACCGCCATCCTGGAAAAACTGAAGGACACTGTATGCAAGCGCAGTGATAAATCCGATCTTCACGCCATACCAGTAACCGATCAGACAGATGAACAGCATGGAGAACAGCGTTACGGATCCGCCGTAAGGCATCGGAATGATTTTCACATAACTGGTAGCAAAGGAAAGCGCCAGACCGACACCGGCGAAAGCAAGCGTTTTGGCAGAGAGCCGAACATTTCTCTGTTTGCGGCTCGTGAGGAAGGCGGCACCGATCATCAGGACGAGGATCAGAACGGCCAGAACAATCGTACCTGCCTTGGTGATGGAGTAGGAACCCCACTCTTCATCATGATTGAAGAAAAAAGATAATACATCAGACAACAGCATAAAAAACCTCCTTGTGATACACAAAGAGGGAACTCGCACTGCATGAACACACAGAGGTATCTCATACCGTCTGTATTCATGGATTCTGCTTCCTTACGCCGGTATTACCCGGTTCAAGTAATGAGGGTCAGAACAGGCTGTTCAGCGGAACAGTATTCAGTCTCAGCATCAAGCTCCCCTAGCGTGTTATTATTTTGATAACTTCACTTCGTGTCTGTACAAAAGTCAAGTTATTGTTGTATTATGTTATATATCATGCAGATAGGAGTTGTCAATGATTTTTTATCAATATCAGTACATATTATTTGATTTGGACGGAACACTGACCGATCCGAAGGAAGGAATTACGAAGTGCGTCCGGCACGCGTTGAAGAGCTTTGGTATTGTGGAAGAGGATCTGGACAAGCTGGAGCCCTTTATCGGGCCGCCCCTGAAAGACAGCTTCCGGGAATTCTACCGGCTCACCGACGAGGAAGCCGACAGAGCGGTGGAAATCTATCGGGAGCGGTTCAGTACGGTGGGGCTCTACGAGAACAAAGTATACAACGGCATTCCGGAGCTGCTCGCAAAACTTCGAGCAGAGGGAAGGCATCTGGCGGTGGCGTCCAGTAAGCCGACCGTGTTTGTGGAGAAGATTCTGAACTATTTCTCCATCCGGGAGTATTTTGAGGTTGTTGTGGGAAGTGAACTGGACGGCCGCAGGGTGCGTAAGGAAGAAGTGGTACAGGAGGCATTGGACAGGCTGTACCATGGCGGAGCACCGGACCGGGAGCATACGATTATGGTGGGTGACAGGTGCTTTGATATCGAAGGCGCCGAAGCTCTGGGACTTTGCAGTGTCGGTGTACAATACGGATATGCCCGGGGCAATGAATTGCAGGATGCCGGAGCAACATACATCGCAGCGAATGTGAAACAGCTTGGGAAAATCCTTCTTGATACGAAGGAGAAGACCCACAAAGCGCAGATCCCGAAAGAGCAGGCTGCAGAGAGGAAACCGAAGGCGGGAGAGGGTAAGAATCCGGCTTCGGAGGGGCTTGCACCACAGCTTGCGGGGCAGAAGGAAGGTGCGCAGCGCAATACCTTCTCACCGGTCATGAAGATTATGAGGCTGGTGTTGCCGGTATGCATCTACTATGTGATAGCCGCTGTTTTCATCATGGTTGGGAAGTCACTGATTGATCTGGCGAAATACGGGATCAACGCGGAGACCTTTATCTGGTTCCGGGAGCATCAGAACATGGTGGATGTAACCCTGAACGGTCTTGGTATGGTTGTCGGGTTCCTATGCATTCGCCGGGTGTTCCTGCAGGAAGTATTCTGGGGCGGGCAGGATATTCATATCCGTACCGGAAGAGTCTATCGTCTGTGGATTGGCCGGGAAGGAAAGGCTTGCATCGAGAGAATACGGATGATGGTGCCGGTGGTCCTGATTGCAATCACTTCATCCATATTCCTGAACCTGCTGATGGGGAGAATGGGAATTGTCCAAATGTCGGAAACCTATACGGAGACGGCGACCGCACAATATTCCGTGCCGGTATGGCTTGGACTGATCCTCTACGGAATCGTGTCACCGGTGGCAGAAGAAGCGATTTTCAGAGGAATTCTCTATAATCGGATGAAAAGTTATTATTCCAGAGTGATCGGAATCATTCTGACCTCTCTGCTGTTCGGGTTCTATCACATGAATCTGGTTCAGGCAATCTACGGAACCCTTATGGGCTTCCTGATTGTAGTATGTTACGAGTGGGCAGGATGTTTCTCCGCGGCAAT
The DNA here is from genome assembly GCA_016293925.1 of Lachnospiraceae bacterium. Lineage (GTDB taxonomy): Bacteria > Bacillota > Clostridia > Lachnospirales > Lachnospiraceae > RGIG4034. The sequence goes on from JAEDCX010000026.1 coordinate 24,284, forward strand.
CTGGTGTCATGCAGCCGCAAATGTGGCGGTGTATCTGCTGTCGAACAGCAGAGTGATGCAGACCATGCTGGACTCTCCCATGAGCATCGTGATCTTCGGGGCACTGGTTGTATTGGTGGTTGTGTATATGTATTTGTACAGTAAGAATCGGGGAACGGAATCCGGTTCATGACAGGAAGTATAATTCCAAAGACCTCTCAGGCAGCATTCTGCTGTTTGGGAGGTCTTTTTGGCCTGATAGGATAATAGGAATTCTCTGCTCGAGAAACGAGAGATCCTCCGGGAAAGCGAAAAGTGCTCTGCGGATAGCATACAGTATGAATACCGGAAGGGTGGAAGAATAAGGAATATCAAAAAACAACAAAAAATATCTTTACATCCTCTTTCCACAGTGGTATTATTGTGTGCGTGAATAAGTGTATACAATTATACAGTTATACGTACATCCATAAAACAGGAGGGTCGAGATATGTTCGACGCAGTAAGTGATCAGCAGAAACCAAGGTTATATGACAGTTCCTTTGAGCATGATAACTGTGGGATCGGCGCAGTCGTGGACATCAAGGGACGAAAGAGTCACGCGACTGTGGAAAATGCATTGAAAATCGTAGAGAATCTGGAGCATCGTGCCGGTAAGGACGCAGAAGGGAAAACCGGTGACGGTGTCGGTATTTTGCTTCAGATTTCACACAAATTCTTCCGAAAGGTGACGAAACCGCTGGGTATTACGCTGGGAGAGGAGCGGGAATACGGTGTTGGTATGTTTTTCCTGCCGCAGGATGAACTGAAGCGGAACCAATCCAAGAAGATGTTCGAGATTATTGTGGAGAAGGAAGGTCTGGAATTCCTGGGATGGAGAGAGGTTCCGACAGTGCCTGGGGTACTGGGGCATAAAGCGGTAGAGTGTATGCCTTATATTATGCAGGCATTTGTGAAGAAACCGGAGAACGTTGCCAAGGGTCTGGATTTCGACCGGATGCTGTATGTGGTAAGGCGGGTTTTTGAACAGTCTACAGAGACCACTTATGTGGTATCCCTGAGCAGCAGAACGATTGTATACAAAGGAATGTTCCTGGTGGGTCAGCTTCGTACTTTTTTCCTGGATCTGCAGAATCCGGATTATGAATCTGCCATTGCAACCGTGCATTCCCGATTCTCCACCAATACGAACCCAAGCTGGGAGAGAGCGCATCCGAACAGATTCATCGTGCATAACGGAGAGATCAATACGATCCGGGGCAATGTGGACAAGATGCTGGCCAGAGAGGAGAATATGGAGTCTGTGCACCTGAAAGGCATGCTTCACAAAGTCCTTCCGGTGGTCAATACATCCGGCTCCGATTCTGCTATGCTGGACAATACCCTGGAGTTCCTGGTGATGAGCGGTATGGAGCTTCCGCTTGCGGTTATGATTATGATTCCGGAGCCCTGGGCGAATAACAAATCCATGAGTCAGAAGAAGCGTGACTTCTACCAGTACTATGCAACCATGATGGAACCCTGGGACGGACCTGCGTCGATACTCTTTTCTGACGGAGATATTATGGGTGCGGTTCTGGACCGCAACGGTCTGCGTCCTTCCCGGTATTATATTACAGATGACGATCAGCTGATTCTGTCCAGCGAGGTGGGTGTCCTTCCTTTTGAGGCAGGCAGGGTTGTCCGCAAGGAACGCCTCCGTCCCGGCAAGATGCTGCTGGTAGACACGGTGCAGGGCAGAGTGATCGATGATGATGAGTTAAAAGAGAGATATGCGTCCAGAAGTCCTTACGGCGAGTGGCTGGACAGCAATATCGTGGAACTGCATGACCTGAAGATTCCCAATAAAAGAGTACCTGAGTACAGTTATCAGGAACGTCAGCGGATGCAGAAGGCATTCGGATATACCTATGAGGAGTTGAAGACCTCCATTCTGCCGATGGCGAAGAACGGATCGGAAGCAATCGCCGCCATGGGTGTGGACGAGGCAATTCCGGTGTTAAGTAAGAGCCATCAGCCTCTTTTCCATTACTTCAAGCAGCTGTTCGCACAGGTAACGAATCCGCCCATCGATGCGATCCGGGAGGAGATTGTCACCAGTACCTCCGTGTATATCGGCAAGGATGGCAACCTGTTAGAGGAGGATGCAAAGAACTGTAATGTTCTGAAGGTGAATAACCCGATTCTCACCAACACGGACCTGATGAAGATCAAAGCCATGCGGGTAGAGGGCTTCAAGGTAGCTGTTGTACCGATTATCTATTATACGAACACCAGTCTGGAGAAAGCCATCGATCGTCTTTTCATCGAAGTGGATCGTGAGTACAGAGACGGTGCCAATATTATCATTCTGTCCGACCGGGGCGTGGATGAGAACCATGTAGCGATTCCCTCCCTGCTGGCGGTAAGTGCTCTGCAGAGGCATCTTGTCAATACGAAGAAGAGAACAAGTGTAGCGATTATTCTGGAATCTGCGGAACCGAGAGAAGTGCATCATTTTGCAACCCTGTTAGGATACGGTGCCTGTGCGATCTGCCCGTACCTGGCACAGGAGAGCATCCGGGAACTGATCGACAATAATATGCTGGATAAGGATTACTATGCCGCTGTGGATGACTACAACAATGCTATTCTGCATGGTATCGTGAAGATTGCGTCCAAGATGGGTATTTCCACGATCCAGTCCTATCAGGGATCCCAGATTTTTGAAGCCATCGGCATTGATTATGATGTGGTGGAGAAGTATTTCACCAATACCGTGTGCCGGGTAGGCGGCATCACATTGAAAGATATTGAGAAGCAGGTGGATGAGCTGCACTCCCAGGCGTTCGATCCGTTGGGACTGGAGAATGACCTGACACTGGACAGCCCCGGCAGACATAAGATGAGAAGCGGTGCGGATGAACATCTCTACAATCCGGCTACGATTCATATGCTGCAGCTGGCTACCCAGCGAGGGGATTACCCGCTGTTCAAAGAGTATACCGCGCTTGTAAACCGGGAGGATTCTGTCCGTAATCTCCGGGGACTGATGGAGTTTCACTATCCGGAGAAAGGGATTGACATTAAGGAGGTTGAGAGTGTCGACAGTATCGTGACACGCTTTAAGACAGGTGCCATGTCCTATGGCTCCATCTCCAAGGAAGCCCATGAGACGCTGGCCATTGCCATGAATATTCTGCACGGCAAATCCAACAGCGGTGAGGGCGGAGAGGATCTGGAACGTATGGTCGTGGGAGAAGACGGTGTGAACCGATGCTCCGCCATCAAACAGGTGGCAAGCGGACGTTTCGGCGTAACCAGCCGTTATCTGATCAGCGCCCAGGAGATTCAGATTAAGATGGCACAGGGGGCAAAACCGGGAGAGGGTGGTCATCTGCCGGCAGGAAAAGTGTATCCCTGGATCGCCAAGACCAGACATTCTACGCCGGGGGTTGGTTTGATCTCACCGCCGCCGCACCATGATATCTATTCCATTGAAGATCTGGCACAGCTGATCTATGACTTGAAAAATGCCAATACGGAAGCCAGAATCTCCGTTAAACTGGTATCGGAAGCAGGGGTCGGAACCGTTGCCGCCGGAGTTGCCAAAGCCGGAGCACAGGTCATCCTGATCTCCGGATATGACGGAGGTACGGGTGCTGCACCCAAGAGCTCCATTCACAATGCAGGACTTCCGTGGGAGCTGGGTCTTGCGGAGACCCATCAGACCTTGATTATGAACGGAT
>JAEDCX010000027.1 GCA_016293925.1 Lachnospiraceae bacterium
TATATGAAAGGAAAAAATGAACTCACAAAATGAAAAGAAAAAGTTTTACCGTACAACACGTTTCAAAATAGTAGTTATTTTATTTTTCCTATTGTCTTGCATTCCTATTAAGCAGGAACTTAAAGACGGAGGTTCTATTAGATATCAAGCAATACTATATTCGGTAACAAAAGTACACGAATTACCGATAGAACCAGATGGAGAGTATATAACAGGAATCAGAGTATGCATTTTAGGTATTCCGATATTTGATAATGCTAATTGAAGCATCCGTTTCACTCCTCCCGCTCCTTGAGCTGATCCAAAGGAATGGCAACCTCCGATACATCATAATCGTTCATCATATAGCCGATATATCTGACATATTGAATTGCCTTGGCATAATAGGCATTGGCTGTTTCGAGCCATTCGGGATGGTACTCGTCCTCGGCAAAGGTCCTGTGATAGTACTCATTGGCAAGCCCCATATAGTAGTCTGCTCCCTGGGCCAGTTCGTCATAATATTCATATTCGTCTGTATGAAGCTCCACAAGTCCGCTGAACACATCAGCCACTTCGTCCAGACTGTTAAGCAGACGTTCGTCATAATCCGGAAGTTCCACATCCATGGAATTGATCTTGTGATCCAGTTTTTCGACAGCTTCCGTGAAATCAGCCAACTGGGTTTCAAATTCTGTTGATGTTTCTTGGTTGCCGCAGGCAGTGAGCAGACAGGAGAATGCCAGAACGCCCGCCAATAATACTGTTTTGATTTTCATGAGAATCCCTGTTCCGGAACGTATAGGATGGGCAAAGAGAAATTCACATATATGATTTTCCCTCCGGCATCACCGGGTTCCTGGTTGAATATATATAGTAAACAAATAAAAGATTAACGAATTTGTCTTTCTCTACTGTACCACAATCCGGAACGAATTACAACGGATGGAAATGTTTTCAAGAATGGAAAACTTTATCCTGAATTTACAGATAACTGATTGAATATATTCACAGAATATGGTAGTATGAAAGAAAAAATTAGGAGGTTTATGGCATGTTTTGTAATCAGTGTGGAACACAGGTTCCTGACGGAACACCGGTTTGCCCGAAATGCGGAGCAGCAACGGGAAGTGCACCGGTAGCACAGGCAGCGCCGTGTGCAAAGAAATGTAATATTCTGGAGAAATTGTTCGGGGTTTCCGAATTCCTGAACTGGCCGGCATTGATCGCCTGGGCAAGTGCATTATTATTTACCTTTATTCCCTGGTTCAGGTCATCCAATTTTTCCGGTTCCAGAAGAGCATGGCGTAATATGTATGTCGTAGGTGATGCATACACAGACCATTCCTTTGTTATGTTCGCAGTCCTTGGAATGGTTGCACTGCTTGTACTGATTCTGCAGAAGAAGAACTTCTTAGCATCCGTTGTTTCTTCCGGATTTGCACTGTTTGTAATGATTGAAGTAATTGTGAAGGCTGCAAGATGTGCGAAGTATAACGGTAAGATGAATGCAGGTATGTTCCTGTTCCTGATTGCTGTTCTGGCAATCTGCGCACTTTGCTGGCTTTCCGATGTTTTTGCGAAAGCATTTGCAAACGGTGCACAGCGTAAAGCAATGCTCAAACAGCAGCAGGCAGCTTACAATCAGCAGATGATGCAGCAGATGCAGTATCAGCAGGCTCCTCAGTTCCAGCAGGCACCGCAGCAGTTCCAGCAGGCTCCTCAGTTCCAGCAACCGCAGCAGTTCCAGCAGGCTCCTCAACAGCCGCAGCAGCCGCAGCAGTAAGCTTGTGTGAGATACTACATAAGGTAACAAACATTGATATTCTGACGGAAAGGGAATGGGTTTACCATTCCCTTTTTCTGCGCAAAAACAAAAAAAATCAATCAAAATGATAAAAACTTCGGTTTACGAACCGACGGGTTTAGTGTAATATAGTCCATATATTATTACTGACAGATTATATGAGAGAGAGATTGGAATATGACAGGTTCAGACGCAATGGTAAAATGCCTTGAGCAGGAAGGCGTATCAGTAGTTTTCGGATATCCGGGGGTGGCTATCTGCCCCTTTTACGACAGCATTCTGGATTCGGACATCCGTACCATATTAATCAGAACAGAACAGAATGCAGCACATGCTGCCAGCGGTTATGCGAGAAATAATGGTGGGGTCGGTGTCTGTGCGGTCACCAGCGGTCCCGGGGCAACGAATCTGATTACCGGTATTGCGACTGCTTTTGCGGACAGTATTCCGCTGGTATGCATCACCGGTCAGGTAAACAGCGAGCTTCTGGGAAGCGATGTGTTCCAGGAGGCGGATATTACCGGTGCGGTTGAGTCCTTTGTGAAATACAGCTATCTGGTAAGGGATGTGGATGATATTCCGCGTATCTTCAAAGAGGCGTTCCATATTGCCGGCACAGGCCGGAAAGGTCCTGTCCTGATTGATGTACCGATTGACATTCAGAATGCAACCATCCGCAATTTCAAATATCCGGATTCCGTAAATATGAGAACCTATAAGCCTACATTAAAAGGACATGCGGTTCAGATTGCGAAAGTGTTGAAGGAACTGGAGAAGGCGAAGCGTCCGATCATCTGTGCCGGCGGCGGCGTGAAACTGAGCGGTGCGGAAGCCGAACTGGTCGCTTTTGCTGAGAAATACAGAATTCCGGTTGTCACTACCATGATGGGAATCGGTGCGATTCCGACGGAGCATCCTCTTCATTACGGAATGGTTGGGAATAACGGGAAAGCGTACGCCAATCGTGCCATGAATGAGTCCGATCTGCTGATTGTGGTAGGAGCCCGTGTCGCAGACAGGGCAGTCAGCCAGCCGGATCTCATTACGAAGAATAAAGTATTGGTTCATATTGATGTAGACCCTGCAGAGATCGGGAAGAACGCAGGTGCTTCCATTCCTCTTGTGGGAGATGTGAAACATATTTTCGAGGATTTTGCCAAACAGGAGATTGTCTGTGATCACGACGATTGGATCAATACCCTGAATGAGTACCGGTATACCATGAAGAAGGTACGCATTACAAATCCGGAATATGTGGATCCGGAACGTCTGATTCATACCTTGAGCATGAAGATGCAGGAGGATGCCATCTATGTGGCGGACGTTGGTCAGAACCAGATCTGGTCCTGCGCCTACCACGTTGTACGTAAGGGCAAATTCTTTACCTCCGGTGGTATGGGAACCATGGGTTACTCTATTCCGGCAGCAATGGGTGCGAAGTTGGCAACGCCTGAGAAACAGGTGGTTGCGGTCTGCGGAGATGGTTCTTTCCAGATGTCCATGATGGAACTGGCTACCATGAGACAGCACGGTATTCATACTAAGATTATCGTTTTGGCAAACAAAGTGCTCGGCATGGTGCGGGAATATCAGCATTTTACCTATCAGGACAGATATTCTGTCATTGATCTTACCGGAAGTCCGGATCTCAGTAAGATTGCGGAAGCGTACGGTATGAAATATATCAGAGTGGAAAAGGACAATCAGATTGACGAGAAACTGGAGGAACTGCTTGCTGACGACGCTTCCGTCATTATGGAATGTGTCATTGATCCGGATGACATTGTGAGATAGGAGTTTGCGATGAAGAAAATATATTCTGTATTGGTTGAGAACCGGTCCGGTGTGTTGTGCAAGGTTGCCGGGCTTTTCTCCCGAAGATGTTATAATATTGACAGTCTTGCGGTTGGCGAGACAGATGACCCGCAGGTATCCTGCATTACCATCGTATCCAGCGGAACCCAGCGAACCATTGAACAGATTGAGAAACAATTGAATAAGAAACTGGACGTCATTAAGGTCAAGACCTTTAACGAGGAGCAGAGCTATTCCCGAGAACTGATGCTCGTGAAGGTGAAGTACAATAAAGGAAACCGGAAAGATATTCTGGAGATCTGCCAGATGATGAAAGCGGATATCGTGGATGTTTCCAAGAGTCAGATGATGCTGCAGATCATCGATACGCCTGAAAATGTCCAGAAACTGATCGGTCAGCTGGCATCCATCAGCATTGTGGAAGTTGCCCGCACCGGGACTTTGGCATTGCCGAAATGTTCAGATAACTAAAAAAATCAATAAAATATGACATATTTATAATATTGACATATGTTATCCCAGTTGGTAAAATTATTGTCAATGTTAAAGGAGCTTGGAAATGAACAAAAAAGTATTTCAGATTCTGGTCGATAATACATCCGGTGTATTAAGCCGTATTTCCGGTCTGTTCTCCAGACGAGGGTATAATATTGAGAGTATCACGGCAGGAGTGACTGCGGATCCCAGATTTACCCGGATTACCATTGTTGCTTCCGGTGATGATGAAGTATTGGATCAGATTGAAAAGCAGGTTGATAAATTAGAAGATGTTCGCAGCATCAAAGAATTACGTCCCGATGAGTCCGTCTACAGAGAGTTGGCGCTTGTGAAGGTTCGTGTGGATGCGGTGGGACGGCAGAGTGTGATTTCGATGACCAATGTATTCCGTGCCAAAGTAATCGATGTTGCCACCGATTGTCTGACCATCGAGATTACAGGCGGTCAGGAGAAGATCAATGCGTTCCTGGATCTGTTGAACGGATATGAGATCATGGAGCTTGCACGTACCGGTATAGCGGGACTCTGCCGCGGTAGCGAGAATGTTGTGTACATCAATTAATGTGTTAACGCAAGGGAAACCTTTCAGTTATAATTTATTTTATCTTTTACATTTTTAGGAGGAGTAGTAATGGCAGCAAGAATTTTCTACCAGCAGGATTGTAATCTTGCAGCAATCGAAGGTAAGACAATCGCAATCATTGGCTATGGTAGCCAGGGACATGCACATGCACTGAATGCAAAGGAGTCAGGATGCCACGTTATCATCGGATTATACGAGGGATCTAAGTCCTGGGATAAGGCAGTTGCACAGGGATTTGAGGTATATACGGCGGCAGAGGCTGCAAAGAAGGCTGATATCATCATGATTCTGATCAATGATGAGAAACAGGCTGCAATGTACAAGAAAGATATTGAGCCGAATCTGGAAGAGGGCAATATGTTGATGTTCGCACACGGTTTTGCCATTCATTTCAACCAGATCATTCCGCCTAAGAATGTGGATGTTACGATGATCGCTCCGAAGGGACCGGGTCATACCGTAAGAAGTGAGTATCAGGCTGGGAAGGGTGTACCGTGTCTGGTTGCCGTTCAGCAGGATTATACAGGCAAGGCACTGGACAAGGCACTTGCATACGCACTTGCAATCGGTGGTGCAAGAGCAGGCGTTCTGGAGACAACCTTCAGAACAGAGACAGAAACAGACCTCTTCGGTGAGCAGGCCGTTCTGTGCGGTGGTGTCTGCGCCCTGATGCAGGCAGGTTTCGAGACTCTGGTAGAAGCAGGGTATGATCCGAGAAATGCATACTTTGAGTGTATCCATGAGATGAAGCTGATCGTCGATCTGATCTACCAGTCCGGTTTCGCAGGCATGAGATATTCTATTTCCAACACTGCTGAGTATGGTGATTACATTACCGGACCGAAGATTATCACAGAAGAGACCAAGAAGACAATGAAGAAGATTCTGAAGGATATTCAGGATGGAACCTTCGCAAAAGACTTCTTACTGGATATGTCTCCTGCAGGCGGCCAGGCTCACTTCAAGGCGATGAAGAAGCTTGCTTCCGAGCATCCTTCTGAGAAGGTTGGTGAGGAAGTTCGTAAGCTTTACAGCTGGAATAACGAAGCAGACAAATTCATCAACAACTAATTACCGGTGTCCGGTACCTTTAGGGGTGCCATCAGGCAACATACAGTTTGACAGGATCAAGGGCGGATCATCTTTGGATGGTCCGCCTTTTGTATGAATTGAGGATATTTTGTTGATTATTTTTGCAAAAGAGAATAATAATAATCAATAAAAGTGATTAGATTTAATCATTTCATTCCGCAAGGCACTGTGCTATAGTACTGTTCAGATCGAAAGAATTCAGTACATTTTGGAGGAATTACGTCATGAGCAGGACAGCAACTATGCCAAACGCAGCGAAGTACATGAAGCAGTATTTCATGCCTCCGGTCTGTGATTATGAATGGGCGAAAAAGGATTATATTGAGAAGCCGCCGATCTGGTGCTCGGTGGATCTGAGGGATGGAAATCAGGCACTGATTGAGCCCATGAGTCTGGATGAGAAACTGGAATTTTTCCAACTGCTTGTGGATATCGGTTTCAAGGAGATTGAAGTCGGATTTCCGGCGGCCAGTGAAACCGAGTATATTTTTATGCGGGAACTGATTGAGCGGAATATGATTCCTGAAGATGTAACGGTCCAGGTTCTGACTCAGGCCCGGGAACACATTATCCGGAAGACCTTTGACGCGGTAAAGGGTGCACCCCATGCGGTGATCCATCTGTACAATTCCACCAGTGTTGCACAGCGGGAACAGGTATTCCGCAAGAACAAAGAAGAGATCAAACAGCTTGCGGTGGAGGGAGCGAAACTGCTGAAGGAACTGGCAGATGAAACGGACGGAGAGTTCTCGTTTGAATACAGTCCGGAGAGCTTCCACGGAACGGAAGTGGAATATGCTGTGGAGGTTTGTAACGCCGTGCTGGATGTCTGGAAACCATCCGGTACCAACAAAGCCATCATTAACATTCCGGCAACAGTGGAGACGGCAATGCCCCATGTGTTTGCTACACAGATTGCCTATGTGAGCAGTCATCTGAACGATCGGGAGAATGTGGTATTAAGCATTCATCCCCACAATGACAGAGGAACCGGAGTTGCGGATGCGGAACTTGGAATACTGGCAGGTGCAGACAGAATCGAAGGTACTCTGTTTGGAAACGGTGAACGTACCGGGAATGTGGATATCATAACGGTTGCAATGAATATGTACTCATACGGGATTGATCCCGGCCTGAATTTTGCCAATATGCCCGTGATCCGGGAGAAATATGAGAGACTGACCCGGATGCTGGTGGGAGACAGACAGCCCTATGCCGGAAACCTGGTATTCTCTGCATTTTCCGGATCCCATCAGGATGCCATTGCCAAAGGAATGGCTTGTCTGGAAGCCAAAAAGGACAAGAACGCGAAGTGGACGGTTCCCTACCTTCCCATCGATCCTGTGGATGTGGGCAGAACCTATGACAGTGATGTGATCCGCATCAACAGCCAGTCCGGTAAGGGCGGTATCAGTTATATCCTGAAGCAGAATTATTCTTTATCCATTCCCGAGAAGATGCGGGAAGAGGTGGGATATGCGGTGAAGCATGTGTCCGACGAAGAGCATAAAGAATTGTCTCCAAACTGGGTATATGAGATCTTCCAGAATAATTATGTGGAATACATGCCGTATTTCCAGATTCCGGAGTCCCATTTCAAACAGTACGACGGAATCATGGCAGAGGCCACCATCGTTTGCGGGGATAAAAAGACCATCGTGGATGCAAACGGAAATGGTCGTCTGGATGCGGTCAGCAACATTATCAAGCAGTATTTCAAGATCAGCTACGAGTTGTCGGTGTATGAAGAACATGCAATGTCCCATGGATCCAGTGCGAAAGCCGTGGCCTATGTGGGAATTACGAAGGACGGTAAGATGTACTGGGGTGTCGGTATGGATGAGGATATTATCAAGGCATCCATCAATGCGCTGGTTGTGGCTGTCAATAAGCTTCCGGAGATTGCCACGGATGAGAAATGTCAGGATGAGAGACTTGTGGCAATGCTGAACTTCATTCAGACCAATTACCAGACTGTGACACTGGAGGCGGTTGCCAATCAGTTTCATCTGTCAGAGCCTTATATCTCCAAGTATATCAAGGACAAATCCGGCAAGACGTTCGGAGAGCATGTTTGCGGAATCCGTATGAAAAAAGCAAAGGTGCTGCTGAAAAACGGTAATATGACCGTTGAGAATGTATCCTATTCCGTAGGATATCAGAATGTAGAACATTTCTGCCGCAGTTTTAAGAAAAATTTCAATATGACGCCGCTGCAATATCGAAACGAGAGCCGGAACGGCTGATCCGGGACGGCATGAGCAGGAAGGAATCGGGAAACGATGGCGGATACGTCGGAAAGTGAGGATATCGTCATGGGAATGACAATGACACAGAAAATACTGGCAGCACATGCAGGGCTTGCGCAGGTACAGAAAGGTCAGCTGATCGAGGCCGATCTGGATCTGGTACTCGGCAATGACATTACAAGCCCCGTTGCCATTAAGGAAATGGAGAAAATGAACGTGGAAGGCGTATTCCACAAAGACAAGATAGCACTGGTTCCGGATCATTTTGTTCCGAACAAAGATATCAAAAGTGCCGAACACTGTAAATGCGTGAGAGAGTTTGCGCGCAGAAATGATATTACCAATTATTTTGAAGTCGGTCAGATGGGCATTGAGCATGCTCTTTTGCCGGAAAAAGGACTGACCGTTGCGGGAGATGTGATCATCGGCGCGGATTCCCATACCTGTACATACGGTGCTCTGGGGGCATTTTCCACAGGAGTCGGCAGTACGGACATGGCTGCGGGAATGGCCACCGGGAAAGCCTGGTTCAAGGTCCCCGGCGCCATCAAATTCAATCTGACCGGACAGTTTGCTCCCTGGGTCAGCGGTAAAGATCTGATCCTGCATATCATTGGTATGATCGGTGTGGACGGTGCGCTGTATCAGTCCATGGAGTTTGTGGGACCGGGTGTATCCAACATGTCCATGGATGATCGTTTTACAGTTGCCAATATGGCAATCGAGGCCGGCGGGAAAAACGGAATTTTCCCGGTGGATGAGAAAGCAATTGCGTATATGAAAGAGCATTCCACAAGAGAATATAAGATTTTCGAGGCGGATGAGGATGCGGAATATGATGCGGTGTATGATATCGATCTTGGCACATTGCGTCCAACCATTGCATATCCCCATCTTCCGGAGAATACCAGGACAATCGACGAAGTGAGAGAGAATCCGGTACAGATCGATCAGGTTGTAATCGGCTCCTGCACCAACGGACGTTTGGATGATCTCCGGGTTGCAGCCAAAGTTCTGGACGGCAGAAAGGTTGCACCGGGAGTCCGTTGCATTATCATCCCTGCCACCCAGCAGATTTATCTGGATGCCATGCAGGAAGGACTGCTCAAAATCTTCATCGAAGCAGGCGCAGTCGTATCTACACCCACCTGCGGACCGTGTCTCGGCGGCTATATGGGAATTCTTGCCGCAGGCGAGAAATGTATCTCAACAACGAACCGTAATTTTGTGGGACGTATGGGGCATGTGGATTCGGAAATCTATCTTGCAAGCCCAGCAACGGCTGCTGCAAGCGCTGTGACCGGCAGAATCTCCACGCCGGATGAATTATAGGATAGAGGAGGATTGCACGATGAGAGAAGCAAAAGGAAGAGTAATCAAATACGGAGATAATGTTGATACGGATGTCATTATTCCTGCAAGATATCTGAATTCCTCCGATCCTGCCGAACTGGCAACCCACTGTATGGAAGACATTGATAAGGAGTTTGTGCACAAGGTTCGTCCCGGAGATATTATGGTCGCTGCCAAGAACTTTGGCTGCGGTTCTTCCAGGGAACATGCACCCATCGCAATCAAGGCAAGCGGGATCAGTTGTGTGATTGCGGAAACCTTCGCTAGGATTTTCTACCGGAATGCAATCAATATCGGTCTGCCGATTATTGAATGCCCGGATGCCAGCCGGAACATTCAGGAAGGGGATGAAGTCTTGATTGATTTTGAAACCGGAACCATCACCAATGTGACCAGAAATGAGCAGTATATCGGTCAGGCGTTCCCACCCTTCATGCAGAAGATCATCGATCAGGGCGGACTGATCAATTATATCAACAACAAATAGGTAGCCGTTATTGACATTTTATGAAGAAATGTGATAGAGTTTGAATAGCCGGAGGACAGCATCGTATTACTGCCGCGGAATGGCAGGAATCGTTGACTGTCCTTTTTTCATTTCGCAGTTGAATCACTGTCTTTTCGGTCAGAAAAAAGAATGAGGGCAATGTGATGAGAGCATTGGAGGAGAAAATCGTTGCTGAGGGAAAGGTGTATCCCGGCAATATTCTGAAGGTAAGCAGTTTCCTGAATCACAGAATTGATGTGGATTTTATTATGGAGATGGGGGAAGAGATTGCCCGCCTGTATCGGGACTGCGGCGTGAATAAGATTCTGACCATTGAAGCTAGCGGAATTGCCATTGCGGTGGGGGCTGCGGCACATATGCATGTTCCGGTTGTCTTTGCCAAGAAGAACAATACCAGCAATCTGAATGCGGATCTGTATTCCTCGCAGATTCATTCTTTTACCCATAACAGAGACTATCATGTAGTGGTAAGCAAGGAATTCCTGAGTCCGGAGGATCGTGTCCTGATCATCGATGATTTCCTGGCCAACGGAGCGGCGCTGAACGGTCTTCTGGATATCGTAGCACAGTCGGGTGCGGAGACGGTCGGTGCGGCAATTGCCATTGAAAAAGGCTTCCAGCATGGAGGAGACGAGCTTCGCCGGAAGGGACTCCGGATTGAATCCCTTGCGTTGATCGATTCCATGGACGACGGAGCAATCACATTCCGATAAGGATATGTGAATGTGAGAGATCACATTTTCATATAGATTATGCCAGATGGCAAAAAGTAGGAGGATATTATGAAGAAAATCGTTTCTATGTTTCTCGCAGTAATGATGATTGCTACATTACTGGTAGGATGCGGCGGCAAGAAAACTTCCGGTTCAGATGCAGCTTCATCGGATTTCAAGGTTGGTGCAATCTACATCAACAGCCAGAGTGATACCGCAGGATATACCTTTGCGCATCACAACGGAATCACCAAGGCAATGGACAAGCTTGGCCTGTCCAAAGAGAACCTCTACATCGTAGATAACGTTGCAGAGGATTATACGGCAGTATCCAATGCAATCGACACACTTGCAGGCAAAGGCTGTAAGATCATTTTCGGTATCAGTTTCGGTTATATTGATGCCTTCAACGATGCAGCAGCCAAGGATGAGTATGCAGACATTGTTTTCTCGCATGCAACAGGTTACATGAGCAATGACAAGAACTTCAATAACTATTTCGGCAGAATCTATCAGGCAAGATATCTTGCAGGTATTGCTGCAGGTCTGAAGTCTCTTGAGATCGGCAACAACAAGATCGGTTACGTATCTGCATGGGGAACCGAATATGCAGAGACCTGTTCCGGTATCAATGGATTTGCACTGGGTGCAATGTCAGTCAATCCGGATGCAACCGTTACCGTAAAGAAGATCAGTACATGGGGTGACGAGGCACTGGAGAGACAGGCTGCAGAGTATCTGCTTACTACAGAGGGCTGCGGAATTGTTGCACAGCATTGTGACAGTGCACAGCCACAGCTTGTTGCACAGGAGCAGAATGCATTCGGCTGCGGATATAACTCAGACATGTCCGTTCAGGCTCCGAAGGCCCACTTAACCGCTCCCGTATGGAACTGGGATGTTTACTATGCCCTTGCTATCAAAACAGCAATGGAAGACAAAGACAACTTCATGTCTGTTGTAGGGAACTACTACGGCGGTTTGAAAGAGGGATTCGTAGATATCTCTCCGATCACCGATAACTGCGCAGCAGGAACACAGGAATGCATCGATCTGGCCAAAGAGCTGATGATCAATGGCTCATGGGATGTATTCAGTGGTGTGAAGTTATCTTTTGTAAATGATAACGGTACATGGACCGTCGAGAAGACAGACGACGCCCTTGTGACAAACGATGGCACACAGGTCGTAGCGGCAGGCGGTGCATCTGTAGAGGATGGCGTGATCACCGGAAGCATGAATTACTATGTGCAGGGTGTAACAGAGAAATAATCATTATATGTTTATTCTGACCATTGACGGCAGAAAACCTCATGTTTCATGAGGGGAATATGGAGGATGCAGACAATTTCTTGTGAAACTTTCTGCATCCTCTTATTGTATTTTAGGGGGAATCTATTCTATAATGAAGTGTGATCGATTAATTCTGAAATGGAGAAAACTATGGCAACGGACAGTTATGCAATAGAACTGAGAAACATTACCAAAACCTTCGGCAAAGTCGTAGCGAATAAGGGAATCCACCTGAAACTGCGGAAGGGTGAGATTCTGTCTCTGCTGGGGGAGAACGGGTCCGGTAAGACTACCCTGATGAATATGCTGTCAGGAATTTATAAGCCGGATGAAGGGCAGATTATTGTGGACGGACAGGAGGTGTCCATTCAGTCTCCGGAGGATGCGAAGCGCCTCGGAATCGGTATGGTACATCAGCATTTCAAACTGGTGGATGTATTTAGTGCAGCAGACAATATTCTGATGGGCGATGAGAATGCCGGCATGCTTCTTCGCAGAAACCGGTATGAGAAGATCGAGCAAATCGCAAAACGGTTCGGCTTCGAGATCGACCCGAAGAAAAAAGTTTGCAATATGTCCGTCAGTGAGAAGCAGACCATTGAGATTATTAAAGTCTTGTATTATGGGGCGAAAACCATAATTCTGGACGAGCCTACCGCAGTACTGACGGTTCAGGAGATCGCGAAACTGTTCCGAATTCTGCGGAAGATGAAGGAGCAGGGACACTCCATCATTATCATTACCCATAAACTGAACGAAGTCATGGATATTTCCGATCGGGTAATGATCATGCGGAAAGGAGAATACATCGATACGGTACTTGCCGGAGAGACCAATGAGCAGCAGCTGACAGAACTTATGGTAGGACGGAAGGTTTCCCTTGATATTGCAAGACCGGTCGTGGAACATACGAAACCCCTTCTGGAGATCCGGGATCTTACGATCCGCAATGATGAAGGGGCTGTGGCAATCGATAAGATCAACTTCTATATCCGGGGCGGAGAGATTCTGGGCGTGGCCGGGATTGCCGGATGCGGACAGAAAGAACTCTGTGAAGCAATTGCGGGGCTTCGGCCGATTGAAAGCGGCATGATGATACATAAGGGCGATAACATCGTAGGATTGAGCCCGCAGGCAATCATTGAGAAGGGAATTGCAATGAGTTTCATTCCGGAGGACCGGTTGGGAATGGGATTGGCACCTTCCCTGTCCATAACGGACAATATGCTTCTGAAAAGGTATCAGAAGACAGGCAAACCCCACAGTCCGTTTGTGGACCGCAAAGCAGGCAGACAATTTGCACAACAGGTCATTGACGAACTCCAGGTGGTGACTCCTTCTACGGAAACTCCGGTCCGCTTATTGTCCGGTGGCAATGTACAGAAGGTTCTGCTCGGCCGTGAGATTGCCACGGGACCGAATGTAATCGTTACCGCATATCCTGTCCGGGGACTTGATGTGAATTCTTCCTATGCAATCTATGATATCCTGAATAAACAGAAGCAGGATGGCGTCGGTATTCTTTTCGTGGGAGAGGATCTGGACGTTATGATGGCGCTCTGTGATAAGATCATGGTAATCTGCCACGGCAGACTGATGGGCGTTGTGCATGCTCACAAGGTTACCAAGGAAGAACTGGGTCTGAT
Organism: Lachnospiraceae bacterium; assembly: GCA_016293925.1. Taxonomy (GTDB): domain Bacteria; phylum Bacillota; class Clostridia; order Lachnospirales; family Lachnospiraceae; genus RGIG4034. Next base: position 13,537 of record JAEDCX010000027.1, read on the forward strand.
GATGACCGGTGCTATGGATATCAGTGAACTAAACGGTAAGACGGCGGGAATCGCCAAGGATTCCAATATTCAGGAAGGAGGAGAGGAGAATGCATAAGAGAAATGCGGCTTTTCGGATTGTAAAGCGCAGTGAGTACAGTGTACAGCGTATGATTCTGTACTATATCATTGCGATTCTGCTGGCGTTTGGAATTGGTGGGATTCTCCTGGCTGCCCTGAAGGTGGATGTGATCCGATTCTACAAAGAGATGCTGACCATCGGTATGCTGGATAATGCATATCCCTATCGCAGTGTGGAAGGACTCATCAAAGTATTTGTCCCTCTGGTACTGGTGTCCCTTGCACTGTCCCTTGCCTACAGGATGAAATTCTGGAACGTGGGTGGTGAGGGCCAGTTCATTGTCGGAGCGCTGGGTGCCGCCTGGGTAGCGATGCTGTTTGGAGAGCGTCTGAGTACTCCGGTGATGTTGCTTCTGATGATTCTGGCAGGCGGACTGTTCGCCGGACTGTTCGGTGTCTTTACGGCAGTACTGAAGGTTCGTTTCGGTACCAACGAGACGCTTTTGACCCTGATGTGTAACTATATTGCCCTGTACGTGCTGAAATACTTCGGAGAGACCAAGACAGGCTGGAACCTTTTCTTAAGTAAAGATTCCGCAAGACCGAAATTTGAGAAGATTCCGCAAAACGCCTTTATGCCCACCATTCAGATGGGCCGGTTCTCCTTGAATATTTCCCTGCTTCTTGCAATTGTGTTTACCGTTTTCATGATTTTCTACCTGAACAAAAGCAAACAGGGATATGAGATTTCGGTGGTGGGAGATTCTGTCAATACCGCCAAATATGCGGGCATGAAAGTGGGCCGGATTATCATCCGTACCGTTTTTCTCTCCGCAATGGTGATTGGGGTTGCGGGTGCCTGCCATGTATCCACCTCCCATACCCTGTCTACCTCCATTACCAATAATGTGGGATGGACCGGTGTCATCGTGGCCTGGCTTGCGAAACTGAATCCGATCGGAATTCTGGTGACCAGTTTCCTGATCAGTGTACTGCAGTACGGCACCAGTGTTGCCAATGCAAACTTTACGGCGGTGGATGCGAATTTTGCGAATCTATTGCAGGGAATCATTCTGTTTATTATCCTGGCAGTGGACTTCCTGCTGAAATTCAAAATTGTCCGTACCGGGAAAACGAATAACAATAAGGAGGTAGCATAATGAGTGCAATGGATGTTATTTCTTTATTCGTGTATTATATCGTTGTATATAATATTGCATTACTGTACGGAACCGTAGGAGAAATCGTGACCGAGAAATCCGGTTCCATGAATCTCGGCGTGGAAGGCACCATGGCAGTCGGTGCCATCGGCGGATATCTGATGGGATGTCTCACAGACAATCTGTATGTGGGAATTCTGGCTGCTTTTGTATTTGCCGGATTGTGCGGTCTTCTGTTTGCATGGCTTACTATCTCGATGCAGGCCAATCAGAACGTTACCGGACTGACCATTACCACATTTGGACTGGGACTCTATTTCTTCATTGGAAAAGGAATCGGGAAAGCATGGCCCGTTATGCAGCAGAAAGAGCATCTGTTACAGCAGGTGGCGGAGATCCGTATTCCGGGTCTTGCAGATATTCCGATCATCGGAAAGGGCTTCTTCCACCAGAATATACTTGTGTATCTCGGATTTCTCATTGCCATCGCAATGTGGTTCTATATGAACAAAACGAAGCTGGGACTCAGGATGCGTGCCATCGGTGAGAATCCTGCGGCTGCGGATGCGGTAGGAATCAACATTAAGCGGTACAAATATATCCATGTGGTTCTGGGAGCAGGTATTATGGGGATCGGCGGTTATCAGATGGGCCTGAATCTGGGCGGTACCTTTGAAGGCAGCAACTGCTGGATCAACGGATATGGATGGATTGCAATTGCACTGGTAATCTTTGCAAACTGGAATACCGCCAAAGCGATTCTGGGTACGCTGGTATTCGGATTTTTCAATACACTGCAGGTTTACGGTTCCGCGCTGGCAGAGACTTTCCCCAAGGCACTTGGGTTCTTAAATGCCATCCCGGCCCAGGTATATCAGGCGCTTCCGTTTCTGATTACCGCCATTGTGCTGATTTTCAACTCGGTGAAAAAGAACAAAACGAGCGGACAGCCTGCCGCAACCGGTATCAATTACTATCGTGAGGACCGTTAATCACACGGGATGAGTATGGTTTGGTGGAAAAATACTGTGGGTAGATTATGGAAACGGAAGGATCTTGTCATTATCCTGATTGCGGTTCTGGTGGCAGGAATCGGAATCCTGTTTCTACGGCTCGGTGCAAAGCCGGGCAGTCAGGTTCGCGTGTCGATGAACGGTGCGGTGATCGGGGTGTATTCCCTGTCGGAAGAGACCGAGATCCCAATATATTGTAGTGAAAACGATTACAACATTCTTGTTCTTGCGGACGGAACTGCCTATATGCGGACAGCGAACTGTCCCGACAAACTCTGTGTGAAGCATCGGAAGATCCGGCACCTCGGGGAGACAATCGTTTGTCTTCCCCATAGAATTGTTGTGGAAGTGATAGACGGCACACCTGCCGATATCGATGGAATCACCTATTAGAACGGGAAACCGGAAGGGAATAATGTATGAAGAGTCGGAAAATATGCATGCTTGGTATGTTCACCGCATGTGCCATGATCCTAAGCTACGTGGAATCCCTGCTTCCGATTAATCTCGGCGTTCCGGGGGCCAAGCCCGGACTTCCCAATGTGGTTATTGTGATGGCGCTCTATTGTATGGGTGCATGGGAGGCTCTTGGCATGAATTGTGTCAGAATCCTGCTGACGGGATTCCTGTTTGGCTCCGTATTCGGCATGCTGTACAGTTTTGCAGGTGCAATATTAAGCTTCCTTGGGATGCTGCTGGTCAAAAAGATAAAAGGGATTACCGTTCTGGGCGTATCGGTAATCGGTGGGATTCTGCATAATCTGGGGCAGCTGACGGTGGCAATCCCGGTACTGGCCACCGGCAGACTGATTCTGCTGGCACCGTATCTGATTCTGGCAGGTGTTGCTGCCGGACTACTGGTCGGTACCGTGAATCGGCTGATGCTTCCCTACGTCCAAAAACGAATGGAGGATAGATAACAATGTACGCATATATGATCGGGGAACCTGCGGTGATCCATAACGATCATCTGGTTCTGGAAGTCAATCATATCGGATACAACATTCATATAACCCTTCGGACGGCCTCCTTTCTGACACTGCATCAGCATGAGCAGGTGAAAATATTCACCTATACGAGTGTCAGGGAAGATGCCATGCAGCTCTATGGATTTCTGACCATGGAGGAATTGAATATGTATAAGCAGCTGATCACCGTAAACGGCGTAGGACCCAAGGGTGCCATGGCGATCCTGGATATCTTATCCGTCAAGGATATTCAGCTGGCGATTCTGTCCCAGGATTCCAAAACCTTGTCCAAAGCATCCGGAATCGGCGGCAAGACGGCGGAGCGCATCATTCTGGATCTGAAGAGCAGAATCCGCATGGAAGATGTGCTGGATACTGCCGTACACCCTTCATCCGGACAGGAAACGGAGGCGAATCCGTGTGAAACGGAAGCCATGGAAGCACTGGTGGCGCTGGGATACAGTGCAAGCGAGGCCATGATGGCAATCAGGGACTCCGGTGTTGCTGCATCAGATGACACGGAAGCCATCCTCAAAAAAGCATTGAAAATAATAAGATAAATGTTCTTTTTGCAATCAAAGGAGCCGGACATGCCAAAACGATTGATCGAAACAGAGATTCAGGCAGAGGATATGGAGATCGAAGGAAGTCTTCGTCCCAGGATGCTGCAGGATTATATTGGACAGCAGAAAGCAAAGGAAAGCTTAAAAGTATATATTGAAGCCGCAAGGCAGAGGGGAGAGGCACTGGATCATGTTCTCCTCTACGGTCCTCCCGGATTGGGCAAAACCACCCTTGCCGGAATCATTGCCAATGAGATGGGGACTCATATCAAGATTACCAGCGGACCTGCGATTGAGAAACCGGGAGAGATGGCGGCGATCTTAAACAATCTGCAGGAGGGCGATGTGTTGTTTGTGGATGAGATCCATCGTCTCAACCGACAGGTGGAAGAGGTTCTGTACCCTGCTATGGAGGATTTCTGCATTGATATTATGATCGGGAAGGGACCGACCGCCAGATCCATTCGTCTGGATCTGCCTCATTTCACCCTGGTTGGGGCAACTACCCGGGCAGGACTGTTATCGGCACCCCTGCGGGACCGGTTTGGCGTAATTCACCGTCTGGAATATTATACCGTGGAAGAACTTGCCACCATTATCATGCATTCAGCCGGTATTCTGGGAGTTGATATCGAATCAGAGGGAGCAATGGAGCTTGCCAGAAGAAGCCGAGGAACCCCCCGTCTTGCCAACCGCATCCTGAAAAGAGTACGCGATTTCGCCCAGGTACGATACGATGGAGCGATCACTGAACGGGTGGCGGTGGAAACATTGGATATCTTGGAAGTAGACAGAATGGGGCTGGATCAGATTGACCGTAATATCCTGAAAACCATGATCTACAAATTCGGCGGCAAACCGGTGGGACTGGATACCCTTGCCGCTTCCATCGGGGAGGATTCCGGTACCATTGAGGATGTGTATGAGCCTTATCTGCTTCAGAACGGTCTGATTAACCGTACTCCAAGAGGACGCGTTGTCACTGACCATGCTTATCGTCATTTGGGGCTTGAAATTCCCACATGATTTGCTTATAATTTGAGAGAAGTGTTTTACATCGGAACAGGATTTTTTGTTGTTTGCGGGGATTATGAATGAGTGGGGTACCATATGTCTGCTAAAGTTGATACGGAAGTACTGATTGGCGGTAAAGTTTATACTTTGAGTGGGTATGAGAGTGAAGAATATCTGCAGAAGGTAGCGAATTATATCAATAACAAAACATCAGAATACGGCAAGGCGGATGGCTTTAAGCGGCTTCCGGTTGATACGCAGAACGTTCTGATTCAGTTGAATATTGCGGATGATTATTTCAAGGCCAAGAAGCAGATTGAGGTCTTGGAAGAGGATATTCAGGCGAAGGATAAGGAACTGCTTGCCCTGAAGCACGAGTTGATTGCTTCCCAGATGAAGCTGGACAGTAATGAGAAAAGTATCCGGAGTCTGCAGGAAGAGTTGAATGAGAGCAATAAGAAGATGATCCGGATGGAAGCAAAAATCGATAAATAGTGAGAAGGCTGTCGGTTGGACAGCCTTTTTTCTTTTGGTATATTGGAAATCGGTTTTTCGATTCAGCAAAGCGTATGGAAATTTGAGGACAGGAATATGAAACGTGCGGAATTGCTTGCTCCGGCAGGCGACTATACAACATTGATCGGTGCCGTGAATGCCGGCGCGGATGCAGTCTATCTGGCAGGTCAGCAGTACGGTGCCCGGGCATATGCCAATAATTTCACAGATGAGGAATTGATGGATGCACTGCATTTTGCTCATCTTCATCATTGTAAAATCTATCTGACGCTGAATACGCTTGTCAAAGAGCGGGAATTCGACGGGCTGGATGCTTTTCTTGCGCCACTGTACGAACATGGACTGGATGGTATTATCGTACAGGATCTTGGCGTCATGCGGTATCTCAGACGTCGTTTCCCCCTTCTTCCGCTGCATGTCAGTACACAGGCAGCCATCGCCAATGCAGATGCGGCTGCAATGTTTGGGGAGCTCGGGGCTGTCCGGATTGTTCCGGCAAGGGAACTTGGGCTGACGGAGATTCGTCAGATCAAGGAACAGACCGGCCTGGAGGTGGAAACCTTTATCCACGGTGCAATCTGTTACTGCTATTCTGGGATGTGCCTTTTTTCCTCTATTCTGGGCGGCAGAAGCGGTAACAGGGGCCGGTGTGCCCAACCCTGCCGTCTGCCCTATCGGTATGAGAACAACAGCCAGGAGCAGTACCTGCTCAGCCTGAAGGATATGTGTACCATAGAGATTCTGGATGAGATCCTGGATGCCGGCATCGATTCCATGAAGATTGAGGGCAGGATGAAGAGTCCGGAGTATGCGGCGGGAGTATGCAGCATCTATCGCAAATATATGGATCGGTATGCGGCGTATCCCGGAGAAACCTTCTCGGTATCCAGACAGGATCTGGATATGCTTGGCAGTCTGTATGTGAGAAAATCCCTGCAGACCGGCTATTACAGGAAACGCAGCGGCAGGGATATGATTACCCTGGAGGAACCCGGTTATCTTCCGACGGATGAAGCAATCCGTTCGGATATCAGGGAACGTTTTCTTGATGCGGAGCAGAAGATCCCGATCACGATGACGGTTTCGCTCCATGTGGGCGCGGATGCAGTTCTGGTTCTGACAGAGCCTGACAGCCGGCATTCGGTTACCGTGACTGGAGAGACGGTTTCTGCCGCACAGAAAAATCCGATTGATTCGGAGCTGGTCCGTAAGCAATTGCGGAAACTTGGAAATACTCTTTTCATAACCCGGGATGCGGATATTACCGTGGAGATGGAAGAGGGTTGCTTCCTTGGGGTGAAAGCCCTGAACGAACTGCGCAGAGCCGGTATCGAACTGCTGGAACATGAACTGCTGGCGCAATACGGAAGATCTCTTCCGGAACCGGTTCCTTCAGAGAACAGCTGCGCCAAAGAAGACAGTGCACTCCGAATAAAACGGACGGAGGTTGCTCCGAGATTGTCCGTTCTGTGTACCACAATGGAGCAGCTTGAGCGGTGCAGACACTATTCGTCCGTCCACAGAATCTATCTGGATTATGTGCTGTATGAACATCTGGATCCCGGGGTGACCAGTGATGCGGAATGGTTCGTTGCCCTTCCCCACATATTGCGGCAGGATAAGACAGAACGGTTTCGGAACCTTGTACAGACGATTCAAAACGATGCCCGGATACAGGGGGTATTGATCCGTGACCATGGTGAATACCGTATCTGCTCCGAACAGACTGCGCTTTGCTGTGTGGCGGACAGCAACCTGTATGCCATGAACCGGGAGGCGATCAGCGCACTGTATGAGATCGGTTACCGGGAATTTACCTATCCGTACGAATTGAACAGGTACGAGCTTGCGGATTTGTCCGATTGCAGCGGCGAAATGATTGTTTACAGTCATATTCCGCTGATGTGTTCCGCCAATTGTGTCCGGAAAACCATGGGAGAGTGCAATGGTGCCGATCAGGGGTGCAGTATTGTGGACCGGCGAAATAAGAGAATGGATATCCGGACCTGCTGTGACCACTGCTACAATGTGATTTACAACAGTGTTCCGTATTCCCTGCATGGCAGAACGAAGGAATTGGACCGTCTGATGCTGCAGCGCAGGCGAATCGAACTGTACCATGAAACCGGGGAGGAAACCCAAGCGATCCTGGATGCGTTCTGCATCGGAACGCCGTTTCCTGCCGCGCCGGAATATACCAATGGTCATTTTAACAGAGGTGTTCAATGATTTTTGCATCCAAAGTAGTTATCGCTGTGTTTGCGGTAATCTATACGATAATTGCATATACGTCGGAACTGGTAGGGGAGAGTCGTCTCAAAAAGATATATTCCTTTCTGATGTTTCTGATCACCATGGGAATCCATGGGATTGCCTTCGGGGTTCTGTGGATGATAAAGGAGGACTCCTTTTACCTTCTGTTCGGTCTCGGAACCGGAGCGGGACTTCTCATTTATAATATACTGTTATCCCTGTTGTATCGGAATCATGATCCGGTCATGAAGAATCATATGTGCTTTTTTCTGTCGGTGGGCATGATCATACTGTCCAGACTAAATCCGGACAAAAGCCTCCGTCAGGCCGGGATGATCGGTGTTGCAATGCTGATTTCCCTACTGATCCCGGTAATCATCCGAACATGCGGCTTCATCAGGAATCTATCGCTGGGATTTGCCATTGCCGGCTTTGCGGTGTTACTGTATGTACTGGTCAGGGGAAATACCATAAACGGTGCGAGAATCTCCCTGACCCTTGCAGGTTTCACCTTTCAGCCGACAGAGTTTATCAAGATTATATTTGTCCTGTTTCTGTCTGCGTTTCTGGCCAAGAAGATTAGCAGGATGCGTATTCTGATTGCGGCATTGTTCTGTGCGGGATACATCGGAATCCTTGTTTTGTGTAAGGATCTGGGAAGTGCGGCCATTTTTGCCGTTACCTTTTTATTTCTGGTATATGAAGCCAGCGGAAAAAGAAGATATTTTCTGTGCGGTTGCGGAATCTTTCTGATCGGACTTGCGGGAGCATATCTCATGTTCAGCCATATCAGGGTTCGGTTTGACATGTGGATAGACCCATGGCGTGATGTGGAAGGCGGAGGATATCAGATTGTTCAGTCTCTTTTTTCCATTGCAAACGGTGACTGGTTCGGAACGGGACTGATGCAGGGCAAGCCTACCCTGATTCCCTTTGTGGACGCGGATATGATCTTTTCTGCCATTGCAGAAGAACTCGGCGTTTTGTTCGGAATCTGTCTGATTCTGAACTGTCTGCATTGCTATTACACAATCATGCACATGGCGAACCGTCTGGATACCGGATTCTACCGTTATGTAGCCTATGGGCTTGGGAATGCCTTCATTTTCCAGGTGCTCCTGACCATTGGCGGCGGGACGAAATACATTCCTCTGACCGGCATCACCCTGCCGTTTATCAGCTACGGTGGGAGCAGCATCCTGGCGACCGGTACCGTATTCGGGATTCTGCAGGGACTGGCATTGGTAGCCAATGATGAAGTACTGGCACGGGAATTGAAGATGCGGGAGGAGATTTCGGGCAATGTAGCGGACATTGACGGAATGGAAGAGGAGCCTCTGTGGGAGGAAATGCTTCCGGTTTTCTGGAATACGGAGGATGCGGAGACCGATTCGGATGAGGATCGGAAGAATTCTGCGGATGCGGCCAGAGTGATCAGGAAGCGTAATCACGCATTCCGCAACAGTATTCTTTTTGTTACTGCGTTATTTCTTGGGTTGTGTATGTATCTGATCTGGTTCACAGCGGTCCGGAGGACGGATGTACTGCGGAACGAATACAATGTGCTCAGAACTCGGAAAAGAGCAGAAGAATATCTGCGGGGAACCATTTATTCTGCAGACGGTAACATACTGGCATATACGGATTCCGGATCACCGGATCGGCGCATTTATCCCTATGGGGATCTGTTTGCGCATGTTGTGGGATATCAGAACGGATCCGGTTCCGGGATTGAAGCGAAGGAGAATTATATGCTCTCCGTTGCCGATGTAAGCATCGTGACAGAATGGAAACATGTCCATTCCGGGGAATTGGTCAGCGCAGGCTCTGTATATACGACGCTGGATACCGATCTCCAGCAGACGGCGTATGATGCCCTTGGAGACCGGAGCGGAGCGGTTATCGTCATGCGGCCCAAAACCGGAGAGATCCTTGCCATGGTATCCAAACCATCCTTTGACCCGGGAAATATGGAGGATGTATTTCAGGCGATCAGTCAGGACAGTAACAGTACGGTATTGATGAACCGTGCAACCCAGGGGCAATATCCGCCGGGTTCTACCTTTAAGATTTTTACCCTGCTGGAGTATCTTCGGGAATATCCCGGCGCGGCTACCGAATACGCATACCACTGTGACGGATCCTTTTCGTACGGGGATCATACGATCCGGTGTTATAACGGCAAACAGCATGGGGATGAGAATCTGATGGACAGTTTTGCCTACTCCTGCAACTGTGCCTTTGGGAATATCGGATTGCAGCTAAACCGGAATCGTTATGGGAAATTGCTGGATTCTATGCTGATGAATCAGTACCTGCCGTATCCGATGGCGTATGAGAAGAGCCGCTGCAACGTTACGGAAGAAACCACGGACGCTGCTCTGGTACAGATCTGCATCGGTCAGGGCACCACAACCATGTCACCGTTGCATCTGGCCATGATTACCTCTGCCATTGCGTATGACGGAATTCTGATGAAACCCTATGTGGTGGAATCCTTCCGGCAATGCGACGGGAAGACGCAGCCTGCCGGCTACGCAGGAGAATACGGCAGGCTGATGACCTTGGAGGAAGCAGCGGTTCTGACCGAATATATGGCATCGGTAACGGATTACGGAACCGCCGCCAATATGAAAGAAGAATACCGGATTGCCGGGAAAACGGGTACCGCAGAGCATTCTGTCCGGAACGCTACGGCACATGCATGGTTCACCGGCTTTGCTCCCTATGAGAATCCCGAGATTGTGGTAACCGTAATCATGGAACGATCCGGTGCCGCTGCGGGAACCGCAGTGCCGGCTGCGGAGAAGATTTTTGAGACTTATTTTGACAAGTATTAATCGATCTGTTCTTTTTCACCAACAATGATGCTACTGCTTGATTATATTGTTAAAATCGTCTATACTAACAGTAAGATACACCTAAACAGGAGGATGGCTATGATAGAAGCAACTAGCTGTGGCGGTGTGGTAATATTCAGAGGAAAGATTCTTCTGCTCTACAAGAATTATAAGGGCAAATACGAGGGATGGGTTCTGCCGAAAGGAACCGTCGAGGAAGGAGAAGAATACAAGGACACTGCTCTGAGGGAAGTTCTGGAGGAGTCTGGCGCGAAAGCGATGATCATGAAATATGTCGGGAAGAGTGAGTATACATTCAGTGTTCCCGAAGATATGGTATCCAAGGAGGTTCACTGGTACCTCATGATGGCAGACAGTTATTACAGTAAACCACAGCGCGAAGAGTACTTTGTTGATTCCGGCTTCTACAAGTATCATGAGGCGTATCATCTGTTGAAATATTCCAATGAAAAGCAGATTCTGGAAAAGGCTTATCATGAATATCTTGAGATGAAGAAGAATAATCAATGGGGTATCCGGAGAGAAAAAGAAAGTAAATAGTGCAGTAAACTACGCGGAATGCGTAAACAAAAATGGCTCTTGTGATGAACAAGGGCCATTTGAATTGACAGGGAAAACGAATTCTGTACGGATCATTCTTTACAGAATGGCGAGTATGTTGATGTCTGACATGACGGCAAGATCGTAGATATTATTCTTGCTATCCTTCACGAGGGGGCGCGACAGCTTGTCCTGATTGATCAACAGAATCTCTCCGGTAATATCATTGCTCAGTTTGACTGTCATACCAAGCTGTGACAGTGCAATGTGATTGAGAATCGGCTGGATGATGAAGGTATTATACTTATCGAAACCGGTTCGTTCAAAGTTTGCAATGACCTGAAACGGATTCAGGCTGGTCCGGTAAGAGCGGGCAGAAGTCATGGCTTCGTAGGAATCCACCACCGCAATATATTTGGCAAAACTGTCAATCATATGTTCCGGAAGATGATTGGGATAGCCGGAACCGTCACAGCGCTCATGGTGCATCAGCGTCGCGTTCATAATATGTTCATTCAGATGCAGCGGTTTCAGAAGATCATAGCCGATCTGGGTATGGGTTTTCATCCAGTTGAATTCGAAATCGGAGAGTTTCCCGGGCTTCCAGAGAATCTTATTCGGCAGCTTCAGTTTACCGATGTCATAGAAATACCCGCACAGCACAAGGGTATCGATATCTGCCCGGGGCAGACAAAGCCAGGTGCCGAATACCTTGGCAATGAGGGCGGAATTCAGGCAGTGGGCATACGTCATGTCGTCTTCCGAAGGAAGCATATTGTAAAGATAATCTAACAGTTTTTCGTTGGTTGTGGCACATTTCAGAATGTTATTGGTAATCGTAACCAGAAAATCCAGATTGATGGGCGTGCCGTCTTTGATGTAGCTGTCAATCAGATATTTGTATGCATTCAGATTGTTGTCGTATTCCTGCTTAAAATGAGCAAACGCACGGCTGAGACGTATTTTCTCATTGTGCGTGGTGGCGTAATCCTCCGGTTCCTTGATGGAAACCGCCATAATATCGAAACGCGCCAGTTTTTTGATCGTGTTGTCATCCAACACAGTATCGGCCGGAACGACAATACCATTTGACAGCGATACCGCGTCCTGTGCCAATTCCATCCCCGGTTTTAAAGCCATACGTGCAACAGTAATCATCTTCTATCCTCTGGTAATCAATTCTCTATAACTATAGGTTAGTGAGGAATCAATAAAATGTCAATGATTTTATCTTCTAATACGCTCAAAAATGTGTTACAATATCTCCAAAGTATGTGATTGGGGGATCCGTTATGAGATTTTACCGCCGGATGTATCTTGCAAAAGACTGCATGGATGATAAATCAAAGATTCAGCATTGTCTGAAACGCAGGAAACTGTTTCCGGATTATGTGATTATCACCATGGGCGAACATGCGGATCAGTTGGAGATTATGCATAGTGCGATGCTCTCTCAGCCCCATTACCGGAAAACAGATATGCGGATTATCGGAGCTGCCAGATCCAAACAGGATGCATTCCTGCTGATGGAGCAGATTGCCTCCGATTCCTATGCGGCAGGATATGCCGGTAACATGCGGGAATATATTCAAGCCATGTGGGATGTGAAACAGAAGGAGTAGATATGCTTCCTATCATTTTGACAATCTTAAAGGTGATCGGAATCGTACTGTTGTGCATTCTGGGGCTGTTGATTCTGATCCTGTGCTGTATTCTGTTTGTGCCTGTCCGTTATCGGGCAGCCGTATCACAGAAGAAAGATACCGATGCGGTGTTGCGTGTACACTGGTTACTGCATATCATATCCATCAAGGCTGTATTTCGGGAGAAAAAGCTACGATGGAAATTGAGCGTTTTCGGAATTCCCATCCAGGACAGCAACCGGAAAGCGAAGCCGAAAAAGTCCCGGAAGCCCCATAAAAAGAAGCAGGAGCAAGTGCAGGAAACGGCGGCAGAACAGGAGCCGGAGTCTTTGGTTCCACAGGAGCCGATGTCGGATCCTGCCAAGAAACCGGTACCGGAAACGCAGCAGGAGCAGGCGGACGGGAATACTGCCGGTTGCGAAGCAGAAGCAGCCGACGGATGCGAAACCGATTCCACGGACACTTCCGGCGGGAGCGACCGGAGGCGTGGAGGGATTTTCCAAAAGATTCGTGGAATCCTGCAAAAGATACAGTACACAATTCATAACATATATGATAAAATAAAACAGATATGTCACAATATCAGACGCTATCTGGATATTCTGGAGCGAGAGGAAACCGCCGCAGCCTGGAAACAGTGCACATGGGCAGTCAAGCACCTGATACACCATATCAGGCCGCAAAACATGTCGGGGCATGTCCTGTTTGGCATGGAGGATCCTGCGACGACCGGTAGAATTCTCAGTTATGTATGTCTTCTTTTCCCTCTCTACGGGGAGCATCTGGAGGTACAGGCTGATTTCGAGCAAAAGATTCTGGAAGCGGATGTTCGGATGCGGGGGCGGATCCGGGTGTTTACGGTATTGCGCATCGCCCTGCGGCTTTACCGGGATAAAAATGTCAGACATGTTCTGCATTGGCTCGGTAAATAGCGTAAATATTTCTTTAATGATTTCTGTGTGATGGAGGAATGATTCATGGCAGATAATAATTTTGCTAATGTAATGGAATCCCTGTTCAAGGGAATGGATTCTTTCCTGTCTGCAAAAACAGTTGTGGGAGAACCCACTCAGGTAGGAGAGAACATCATTATTCCGTTGGTGGATGTTTCGTTTGGCGTCGGTGCCGGAGCGAGTGTAAAGGATCATAAGAATACCGGGGCCGGAGGCATGTCCGGTAAGATGTCCCCGAGCGCCGTTCTGATCATCCGTCCGGACGGCACCACACGTCTTGTCAATGTGAAGAGCCAGGACAACATTACCAAGGTGCTGGATATGATTCCTGATGTTGTGGATCATTTCAAGCACAAAAAGGATAACGATGTCACCGACGATGAAGCTGTAGATGTTGCTTTTGGAGAGGAATCATAAGAATAATATCGTCATCCATACAATATACTGATAAAAAAGAACGAAAGCTTTGCGATGAAGAAACTGTTTGGATTTATCTGCTTCTGGGTTGCGGTTGGCATTCTGTTGTGCCTTCTGATTCCCTATAAAGCGCTGTCTGTTGTATGTATGATTGTGTTGCTCTTATTGGGATATAATCTCTATTTTCAGAGATGTTAAGATGGACAAATTCGATAAGATTGCAGAGAAAATTGAATGTGTGGAAGACGAGGATGTGAAGCTGTGGCTCTTCTGGGAGAATGTCCGTATCAAAGCGGAACGCAGTGAACTGGAGAATCAGATTGCTGCATTCGAGGAACAGAAGGAACAGCAGGACAGAATCTTTCAGGAACGGGAGCAGGCGATTGCGCTGCAAAGCAAGATGGCTGCCCA
>JAEDCX010000028.1 GCA_016293925.1 Lachnospiraceae bacterium
ACGAATTCAATTACTCATAAAAATAGTCAAGTACGATTGACTAAATCATACTTGACCATTTTTCAGCAAGCCACGTCACAGCCCAAAATCCTTAAAATTGGTATAATTCTGGCATAATTTTCTAATAGATGCCTATCGAAAACGAAACAATGCGGAAGAAATCTTATTGGACGTTTGAATCATCGGCCCCGACAGCAATATCGTAACGCACGTACACACGCCAATCTTTCCGCCCAGCAGGAAACCAATAAAGACGATCACAATATCCGAAATAATTCTAACAATTCTAATGGAAAAATGGTTTTTCTCCGCAATCGCGAACGTGACAGCCTCATAAGATCCTCGTCCCAGTTTTGCAGACGCATACATGCCGGTTCCCACCGCAAAAATCACGATTCCGATCACCATAACTCCAAAGTTAATATAAGCATTTGCCGGATATCTGTGCAATCCACCAAAAACATCAACAAAGAAGCTGTAAATAATCTGATACAAAAAAGTTCCCACATGAATTTGCTTTCGATCATAGAAGAAGACAACAATGATCATAATTGCGGCAATCACACCGGATGACATACCAAGCGAAACAGAAAAGGTATGCGCAACACCTTGCCACAGAACAGCAAGAGTAGCGCTTCCATAGCCGGCCCCTATCGCAAGCGTTATTCCATAGGCGGAAATAATTGCGCCTATTACAATAACTACAATTCTTATCATGAAGTTACTACGCGTTAATGATTTTTGTTCCACTGTTTCCATTCACAATCTCTTTCAGCTTATCCAGAGTTCCAATTACAGCGCTTCTATGCATGCTTCCTTCTACGAATCCTTTGGCAGCCAGAACTTTGGGAAGCATACTTCCCTTTGAGAACTGACCGGCCCTGGTATACCGCTCTATTTCCTCACATGTAACACTTCCCAGATTCTGTTGGTTCTCTTTGCCATAATTGATTGCTACATATTCTACCGCAGTCAGCAGAATTTCAATTGCCTAATGACATCAATTTCTTCGATTCGAAGAGGTTTCGGAGAAGCTATTACCCTTCTGTATCCTCGGTTGGAATCCTCCGCATACGGCACCCCTTCCTTTTCCTTTCTCTCCATAGCCTCCTCTTTAGATAAAAAGGACCTATTGGTTTCGTAGGTTCTGATGTCAGTACTTCTGCTTTATCTACGATTACCTGGGTAAGAACTGTCACAATATCCGCTGTAATTCCCTGGGTTCTCAGCGAATTACCCAATTCCTTCTGAAGTGTATATCCTATCATTGCCTGGGTCATTGCTCCACACTCATCAATCGTGTTTTCTTTAATAATACCGTGTGCACAATGATTCTCTTCTCCCGTTGCCAGATCATTACCGGCAAGTGCCAGCCGTCGGTTGCGGATATATTCCGATATGGTAAACCCGCAAAGCATGGCGAAACCCTTCTGAAAATAAAAGGAAGAGATATTCACATGATCCGCGCCGGTCCGGTCTCTCTCCGGCAGCCAACATAGGAGCGCAGCCTCTCTCGCTTCGCATATCCCCATGTTATCAGAGCGCGGAATCTTCTTCCCGACAATTCTTGTCATCATTTGTCCACACGGCCTATCGTCAGAACCGCCTACGCGAAGCAGTACTCTCTACTGCTCCTTCCAGAATTCGCCCTTATAGAAATTCTCATTCCCCAGCGGCGTTGCCGTCAACCGGAACATCACGCACCCGTCCGGACACACGATATCCTTGACATATTGACTGCTGCCGCCGACGTTCTCCAGGTTTCCGCCACTTCTGACTGCTTCCATTATCGGGTAGAGCATCATCATTGTTTTTGAACAGATTCCCTGTCCATCCCTGTTCACCGGGCATCCGTATGTACAGGTATATGTGTCGCCCACCTCTTCCCCGTTCCTGCAGTAGTGTTCCGTATGATCCCCCCGCAGGAAACCGGTAACCTCAATCTTGAATTCATACTCCTCATTATACCATTTCTTCATTGCGCTCCTCCTTATGTCTGCCGTATCTCCCTGTCCCGGCAGATCATATCACCCCCAACACCCCATCTGTGTGTTGTATTCTAGTATAGCATTTTTCATTGCCTTGGAAAAGAACATGTACATTTTCTATCATTCTTCCCGGCTTTCGTTGACACATTCTCTCATAAATGATACCATCCGATATGTAGCTGCGGTGTCTCACGATACCGCTTTTTTCATACCGGAGTTCTTATTCGACAACAAATGAGGGGGATACCAATGGGTCAAAAAGAAAACAAGAAAGCAAAAGAGAAGCTGACGCTCAGACAGTCGTTCCGGAATGACATCTATTCGATCCGGCTCGGTGCCGCCTACAGCCGGCGCGCCGTTATCTGCGCGCTGATTGTGGAGACGCTCGGATACTTCGAGTGGATATTCTTCGACGGAATTTTTATGAAACAGGTCATCGGAGGTCTGGACGAGGGAAAGAGTTTCCGGCAGATCATGCTGTTCATCGGTCTGAGCGGACTGTTCTTTTTTCTGACAAACCTGTACTATAACTATGTCCAGAGCGTTGTGTTCCCGTTGGAACAGACCAGAATCTACGGCGGTGTCTATTCCAGACTCTACAACAAAGCCCGGAATGTGGAGCTGCGCTGCTATGAGGATTCTGATTTTTACAATCGATATACAATGGCCATCGACGGTGCCGACGAGAAAATCGTTCAGATCATCGAAGGCGTATGGGGCGTCATCATCGGAGCGATTGCTACCGCGGTCGTGTTCGTACTGATGTTCCGGATTGACAGATTCGCCGTTCTGTTCATCATCTCACCATTGATCGGCAACTTCCTGTTCGGTAATCTGCAGAATAAAAAAGAATTCCAACGCTACACCAAACAGGCTCCCAATGAGAAGGTCATTAACTATGTAAGCCGTATGATGTATCTTCCGGATGGTGCAAAAGAGATCCGGCTGTCCAACATCTTCCGGCTGATGAAGTTACAGTTCCATGACGCCACCCGGGACAATGTAAAGATTGCGAAACGATATGCCTTTCCGATTGCAGTGCTGAACTTCTTTCGGATCAACTTTACCTTTACCATCATCTTTGAGGGAGTTCTCTTCTATGCCATCTACCGTAACCTGGTCACCGAGAGCATCTCTCTTGCAGAACTTACGATCATGACAAGTCTTATGGTTGCCTGCACGTGGATTCTCATCCGATTGTTTGAGAACATCATGAAATTAATCAAGAACGGGCTGTTCATCAATAACCTGCGGGGCTTTCTCGAATATGAAGAGACCATCTCGGAATCCCAGGACGGCGTTATGCCGGATTCCGATTTCGAATCCCTGGAATTCCGGCATGTCACTTTCGCCTATAAGGAGAAAGAGGACGCAACCATCCGGGATCTGTCCTTCCGGATCTGCCGGAACGAGGTCGTAGCTCTTGTCGGACATAACGGGGCCGGAAAAACAACCATCATCAAACTGCTGTTACGGCTCTATGATCCGGACTCCGGCGAGATCCTGTACAACGGCAGGAACATCAAAGAATATAATCTTCACGCCTATCGGGAGATGTTTGCCACCACCTTCCAGGATTTCAGAATCTTCGGGCTGACTGTCCGGGAGAATGTCCTCATGGGGCGACACTACGACAATGAGGATTTCGTCGTAACGTCATCCTTGCAGAAGGCGGGTGTCTATGACAAAATCATGACGCTTCCCAATGGTATTGATACGGTCATGACCCGGGAGTTCGACGAAAACGGAGCCGTTCTCTCCGGCGGTGAGAGCCAGAAAATTGCCGTGGCACGCACCTTTGCAAAGAATGCACCGCTCAAGATATTCGACGAACCGTCCAGTGCACTGGATCCGATCGCCGAGTATGAATTGTTTGAGAACATCATGAAAGAAGGTCAGGATCACACCATGATGTTCATTTCCCACAGATTATCCTCTGTCAAGAATTGTGATAGGGTATATATGCTCGAAAAGGGCCGGCTGATGGAAGAAGGTACCCACGAAGAGCTTATGAAACAAAACGGAAGCTACGCACAGATGTACACCCGCCAGGCGATGAATTACCTGGCCATTGAACAGGAAGAGGAGGTGGTTTCATGAGTCGCAGTACAACAGAAAGAGCCAAAACGAAGCAGCCGTTCCGGGTTGTTCTGAAGAATAATCTTTTTATGACGAAGCTTGTATTCAAAGCATCCCCTTCGCTGATCATTTTCTCCGCCGCGGATGCGGTCAGAAATCAGGTATCCATCTTCTTTGAGCATACCGTATTGATCGGTCTTGTTCTGGAG
Organism: Lachnospiraceae bacterium; assembly: GCA_016293925.1. Classification (GTDB taxonomy): domain Bacteria; phylum Bacillota; class Clostridia; order Lachnospirales; family Lachnospiraceae; genus RGIG4034. The sequence continues at coordinate 4,277 of JAEDCX010000028.1, forward strand.
GCGGCAGAATACCATTATCCTTTCAGCAGAATTGCAACAACGATACTGATTTTCACGGCATGTATCGTACTGGGCATGATATTCACCGTGTACGCCGGGGATTACATAGACAAGGTGAAACGCCCCCTGGTCAGAGAAAAGGTCAGAATGCTGCTCTATGAACAGGCCAGACGTCTTGATCTGGCATGCTACGATAACCCGGAATTCTACAACGAACAGGTATTGGCCCTCTCGGAGATCGACAAACAGATTGACCGGGTGATCACGTTTATCAACAACACGCTGTCCGGGCTGGCAACCTTCCTGCTCACCGGAGCATATTTTCTCTCCAAGGATATGTTCTCCATAGTGTTTGCACTTGCCTCCTTTGTGCTCTCCTTGGTATTCGGCCTGCTTTACAACCGGCTTACCTACCTGATCCGCATTGAACGAAACCCGAATGAGCGGAAACGGGCTTACGTGAACCGTGTATTCTACCTGAACGATTATGCCAAAGAGATTCGGCTGAATCCCGGTGTTTCCGATGTGCTCATGGATCAATTCCGGGAAGCAAACGAGGAAGTCTACAAGACGGAAAAGAAATACGCCGGCAGGAAGTTTATTCTCGGCTTTCTGCGGGATCATGTTTCTAATAACATGTTCAGTGATGTGTTCTATGTTTCCTACCTGGTATTTCGGGCGGCGGTACAGAACGCATTCGGCTTCAGTACCGTTGCAATTCTCTATAACTCTTTCGGACGCCTGAAAAGGGGGATGCGTATCTTCACAGAAACCTATCCTTATGCCTGTGAGACGAGCCTCTATGTCCAGAAAATTCGTAATTTCCTGGAGTACGAGCCCAAGATCAGAAGCACCGAGAACCTGCCGGTGCCAGTGGGTGCGAAGGATATCGATGTCAGAAAGATCTCTTTTGCCTATAAAGAGGACAGCGACATGCTGCTGCAAGACATCTCACTCCACATCACTCCGGGTGAGAAAATCGCTCTTGTGGGATATAACGGTGCCGGAAAGACAACCCTTGTGAAACTGCTCATGAGACTCTATGATGTGAACCATGGAGAGATTCTGGCTGACGGAACGGATATCCGCAAATACAACCTGACGGAATACAGACGTTCCATCGGTACAGTCTTCCAGGATTTCCAGATTTTCGCCGGAAGTGTCAAAGAAAATGTACTGCTGGATGTTGCAGAAGGAGTGGAGGACAAGCCGATTCTGGATGCCCTCCGGGAAAGTGGTCTTCTGGATCGTGTCCGGAAACTGTCCGGCGGTCTCATGACCCCTCTTACCACAGAATTCAGCCGGGACGGAGTCAATCTGTCCGGTGGTGAGAGTCAGAAGCTTGCCATCGCCAGAGTATTCTATCAACAGGCCGGTCTGATGATCCTCGATGAACCATCCAGCGCGCTGGACCCCATTGCTGAATACCAGCTCAATCATGCCATGCTTTCAGCAACCAAGGACAAAACCGTGATTTTCATCTCCCACCGTCTGTCCACCACAAGACTCGCAGACCGAATCATCATGTTGGAAAACGGACAGATCGTGGAGCAGGGAACCCATGATGAGCTTCTCGCCAAAGATGGCAAATATGCTCAGATGTGGCATGTACAGGCAGGTGCATATATTACTGCATAGCACGGTGGTTCCCTTATGAATTGGAAGATGTCTCTGACAGGACTCTTGCATTCTCATCCAGCGATGCAACCAGGTTGCCTACCGTTTTCACAATCTCCTGATTTCTCCGACTGCTCTCATAAGTATAATTCGCATGGGCGGAGACTTCTTCGGAGATTGCGGAAATGGTGGTCACCGAATCCACAATTACACCGTTTGCACCTGCAAGCTTCGTGACGCTCAATCCCAGAACTTCAGACTGTTTGCTGATCTCCCTAATACTGGTTACAATGGTAGCAAACGTTTCGTCGGTGCGTTTGACAGAGGTCACCTGACGGTTGTTATCTTCCAGCATCTGATCCACAGCAACAATCATGTTTTCAAGTTTTCTGTTAATGTCACTGATCAGGTTTCCGATGTTATTCGTTGCATCGGATGTCTGACCAGCAAGGTTGGAAATCTCTGTGGCAACCACTGCAAAGCCACGTCCTGCCTCTCCTGCTCTTGCCGCCTCAATCGATGCATTCAGCGCAAGAAGTGCGGTCTGGTCAGCTACCATGTTAATCAGTTCAGTTATCTCATTCATCTGTGCAATGGAATCCCGGAATGCTTCCAGAACAGTGGATACCTGATGGCTTGTGTGAATTGCCGCACCACTCAATTCCGTCATTTCTCTCATGCATTTCTGACCGGCGTCCACCGCTTCCGTTGCCGTTGTAATGTGTTGCACAATGATATCCGATGCATTCTCCACTTCAGAGGCACGACTTTGAATCTCTTCCGTCTGCAGTTTCCGCAGCTCCGGACTGCACCTCAGCCATGGCGGAAAGTGTGCTTTCCACCGAATCGCTCAATTCATTCATCTGACCGACAACGCGTTCAATATTCCCCGTCATATTTCCGGATATGGTCAATATTCTATCCAACATTTCGGTTGTTTTATCTTTTTCAAGGGTAAGTCTCGCCCCGTTTATTGCCTGGTATTTCAGTGAAGCCGAGATTGTCATGACAATATAGATAACGATCAGCGCGGAAACAAATACCTGAATCTCATACAACGGCAGTTTCTCTGCCACAAACTGACCGCCTGCCACTTTTCTGATCACATCTGCAACATTCAGCACCGCAACTCCGATTCCTGCCACCAGGGTACAGCGTCTGTCCAGATAAATCGTCACGATGATCAGCATCGGAAATGCATAGGTGAATACCAGATCATTCGCCCCCGTAAACAACACGAAAGTGTACAGCATCGCAAACCCGACGGTCACCACATGCTTTACAGCCGCATGATCTTTACGGATTCCGTAGAAACCCCAGCCCAATACGAAAGGTACAATGGCAAGCAGAACAACGCCTCCCACATAGAGCCATCCTCTGTTTCCTTTCACACCTTCCAGCAGATAGGCAGCTGACAAAATGCAGTCCAGAATAGTCAGTGCGATCAGTGTCATTCTGTTTGCAAGTGCATTCTGCGAAACGTTGGTAAGCGCAATCAATTCCTGTCTGGAAGATTCTGTATTCATAGGTATTCCTCCTTGTAGCATATCCTTCTGAGTGTCAGTTTCCACAATATAGTCCTAATTACTGTTTATTGTATCGCAGTCTGACAGATTCAGCAATCCGTACGTCTGTTGCTGCCCATACCATATGTCTGTCTCCGCTCATGCCACGTCATGGATTATCGACAGTCGAATCCGATAACGAAAAAGAGAAGCAGAACCTGCGTCCTGCTTCTCCATCTACTCTCTTGATCTGCCCTTCGGCAATGTACCGTTACTATTTTTCAATGAACTCCCAGGTGGCAACATTGTAACCGGTGCCACGGAATACAAAATACAGATTGTGTACGCCCGTAACATCCGCAAGGTCTGCTGCAAGAATTGCAAATCTGTCCACACCTGTTTTCTGCAGCGGCAGCGTTGCAATCCGGGTTCCGGTCAGCGCCTCATCCAGATAAACCTCAATGCTACCCTCGTCAGTTTCGGATGCCACACTCATCTCCAGTCTGGCAGCGCCTTTGGTTCCGAAATCCACGTTATCCAGTCTGATCCAGTCACCGGTATCGATCTTGTCAACGACAACGGTGCCATCCTCCAGAATCTTTCTCGTCAGGCCACCCTGGTGGCTCTGTGTGGTCGCATTGATCTTCCCGTACGGGTTGAAATTGTCTGTCTGTGCAGGTCCTTCATAGGTTGGCTGAATCCGAATGGATAAGCTGTCGCCATCCTTCTCAACCTGAATCTCATCCACGTGCATATTTCTGTAAGACATGGACTGTTTATCATTTTTCTGATAGAAATCTTTATACAGGAACTGATCCAGTGCGGTTGTATGATATAAGATGTAATATTTTCCCTTATACTCGAACATATGATGATGGTTATTGTACCACTCATCAAAAAGTTCCTCACCGGGATTCTTCAGTACCGCACCCAAAAACTTCGGCTGGCCATCCCGGAGATTCTCCGGATCGGATGTAATCTTCAGCGGATCATCGGATACATAGGCGACGATAGATACTGCTGCACCGTCCTTAATGAATGGATTATCCGCAGGAACGTTCCAGTTCGCGCAGTAGGAATAGACATACTTGCCGTGGAACTTGTTGATCTCATTGTCCTCGAACATATAATATGCGTCCAACTCGGTCAGTGTATCCCAATCCATCTCTACCCGGTCCGGTTTGATCAGAATACGGCATGCTCTGGATGTCTTGGGATGCTTCGCATCCTCCGGTCCCGGCTTGTTTCCGCCGCCCCAGTAGATGTATGCCTGGCCGTCATCATCCATCAGCACGGACGGATCAAAGTTCCAGATGATATTGTCCCCCATGCCGTTGGGGATCTCTTCTTTCACAATCAGCAGATGACCCAGTTCATCCTTCCAGGGACCCGTGGGAGTCTCTCCTTTGACATACCCCACATTTCCTCCGTTGGTAAAGAAGATGAAATATTCATCTTTCCCGTCACCGTCACAGTCATATTTCAGTGCAGTGGGCGCCCAGGAGTTCCATGCCCAGGCAGAACCTGCTGCAACCCCTGCGTCAGAATAGACCTTATCCATATCAATGACGCCTTCGTCAGTCCAGTTGATCAGGTCCGTAGTAGAATAAATCGCTAATTTTTTCGTCTGATATCTGTTCGGCAGAACAGAACCACCCTTGGGATCATTGGTGCACTTTACCGCACGACCGTTCTCATCGAATTCATTGGTGTAGGATCTCTGATCCAGAGTGGCATACATATACAGTCTGCCGTCTACCTCCATACAGGTCGGATCCGCACAGAATACCATGGTATCAATCGCACTTCTGACTGCAATTTCCTTGCCGTCTCTGACATAGGTAAGTCCTTTCGTGAGTTTCAGGTCAGGGGTGTTATATGGCTGTGCCTGCTCTGTCGCAATCACATACGGATCAGGCTCATTTGCCAATGCAAGATCCCTGTCGGTTACTCTTTTCTCGCTCATAGAATTGTGACCTCCGTCTTCTTTATCATTCCAAAAATCATGTTGCAAAACGCAAACTTACAGGTTCATTATACAGAATACCTACTCTGTTGTACAACCAATATTCGGGCAATTTATGCCCATTTTCACGCAAATTCCCGCTCCAGACGTTTCAGTTCCTGCTCCGTAATGCAGAATATGGTTCCGTGACGCTTCTTCAGCCGATCAAACGAGTATTGCTCCGGAGCCAGGATCTTCCAGGAATTGCGCTCATTACGGACATCCTCCGGATCCGTCGTCTTCAGCGGGAGATAACCCGCACCGATTGCGTACTGGTCTGCCATCAGTCCGTATTCCGGCACATTCGGATCCGCCCAGTCCCGCTTGTTATAGCGGAACAGTTCCGGTCCTTCCAGCGTGCTGTTGTCCAATGTCCTGATGCCAAGCCCCGACACCTCCAGTCCTAGTTCATCCAGATCCAGAACCTTCTCCCAGCTCTTCGCGTCCAACGGATCCCGGCTGCGCATAATACGGATTCCACCGTTTGCTTCCGCATTGTCTCCGTCCTTGGAAGCGCTGTAATAGATGTCCCCGATCTGCAGGATCGTAGTATCGATGATCTCTCTTCTGTTTCCGTCCCGCTCATTGTCGGTCTGGTTGTCAATCAACAATCCGGTCTCTGAGAAATGCACGAAATCTCTTGTGGTAACATAATAGATCGCATTGGGTTTCGTTTTGTACTTCGTTTCAGGATTCATGATACTGGAGGAAAAGAAAATAATATACTCTCCCGTTTTCTCATAATAGATCATCTCAGGTGCCCACGCCATACCGGCATTTGCAGGTGCCACCGGCAGCAGTTTCGGTTCTCCCCATTGAACCAGATCCTCAGACTCCCACAATACCAGGCAGCTGCTCCCCGTAGTGCTGGCATCGTAATATCCCTGTTCATTCTGGAACCATCCGCCCCTGTGATAGATACTGAGATCGGTTGCAATCAGGAAATATCTGTCTCCCTCCGCAGACCGGTACAGATAAGGGTCCCGGACTCCTCTTTCTCCCACAGTACTCACCAATACGGGATTTCCGTTATTCATATCTTTGAAATGAAGACCATCCCTGCTCACGGCAAAATAAATCTGCTCGCTGTTCTCATTCTCTTCCCCGATAAAATGTCCGAACAGATATCCGGCATAATCATCCTCCGTAATGGGCTCCGGTGCTTTCCGTACACACACCTCAATCGACTTCTCTGCCACTGCCCCGTCCAGAGATACGGTGGCAGTCAGCGTCACCTTACAATCACTGTCGCCACGGGTCACCACGCCCGCACGAAGGGCACCGTTGTCCCGATCCGTAATCACGTCCGGATTGCTGCTCACCCACGTAACTGTCGCACCTCCGACCGATGCCGGTAACGTAATATTACCGCGAACCGCCCCTGCATTCGGAATCTCAATCTCATCCAAAATCCTACACATCGTTTGTGAATTGCTCATTCTCTTCTCCATTCCGCAGCCGCTTTACCCCGAAGACTCCAAGTGCTAAGTCCCCGACCTGCTCCGACCGAATTACCAATCCGGCTCTGCGATAAAATTGATTTGTGATGCCCGCGGCGCAAACAGCCGCGGGATGCGCTCTTGCACAATACATAGACATTATACCATCCCCAAGACGGGCGGAAAAGAGAAACCTGATTCTTTTCCCAATCTCCCGCATTGACATCTCCCGGCGCGGGTAGTAAGGTGGTAATGAATGATCTTCAGGATCATTACAATGCTCAGAAAGGGAACTCAATCACATGAAGAAAAAACTTGCACTGTTCTTAACAGGCGTAATCGTTCTGTCTCTCTTAGGATGCGGCAGGACGCAGACAACTGCCGACGTTCCTACACAGGATGAAACCGTCTCAGATACGGACGATACAGACACGACGGAAACGGTTACCGATACCGACCAGGAAACACAACCCGGCACCGAGACTTCTTCCGATCCGAAAGAAGAAGCTGCACAGGAGGATCCTCTCTCCCAATATAAACTGCGGGAGTTGTTTGCCTCACACGGCATGAAGGTAGGTACCTGTCTCACGACCCGGATGTTCAAAACCAAGAAGTCCAGCGAGTTTCTGACCTCACAGTTCAGCAGCGTTACCATGGAGAATGCCATGAAACCGGACAGCATTCTGGACAAAAAAGCCAGTCAGGAATCCGGTGACCTCGTTGTTTCTTTCGGCGCTGACATGATAAAAATGCTGGATTGGGCCAAGGAAAACAACATGGCCATGCGTGGTCATACCCTGGTATGGCACAGCCAGACTCCCGAATGGATCTTCTATGAAGATTTTGATACCAAGAAAGCCCTGGTCAGCCGCGACGTTATGCTGGCCCGCCTGACCAGTTACATCAAACAGGTATTTGAGAAACTGGAGGAAGGCGGATACCTCGAACTGTTCTATGCCTATGACGTTGCCAATGAATGCTGGATGGAAGACGGAAGCATGCGAGACAGTAAATGGAAGCAGACCATCGGTGACGATTACCTCTGGCAGACGTTCAACATTGCGAACCAGTATGCTCCCGAGAGCGTCGATCTGTACTATAACGACTATAACGAGCAGTTCAAAACCGAAACACTGGTGAACTTCGTCAACACACTGGTGGACGAAAACGGGAACTACTTAATCGACGGTGTAGGCTTCCAGGCACACCTCTACACTTCAGATGATCTGGATGAGTATTTCCAGACCGTTGACGCGCTTGCCGCAACCGGTCTGAAGGTGGAAATTACCGAACTGGACGTTTGTCTCGGCAAATATCAGGGATATCTTCCGGATACCGAGGAGAATCTGCAGGAACAGGGACGCTATTACTACAATCTGATTCAGGGAATCTTCCAGCGCGTGGATGCCGGAACTCTGAACATGGACGCCCTTACTTTCTGGGGATACTCAGACAGTATGTCCTGGAGAAGCGAAGCACATCCGCTTCTGCTGAACGCATTAAACCAACCGAAATATGCATTTTACGGAGCGATGCAGATCCGTGAAAAGGCCGGTTTTACGGAAGAATAATCCGTTCGACAACGTTTCGGAATGCCGGGATTCATTTTCCCTTTACACAAAAAGCACTCCGATATACAATGATACCAACAATCAAACACTCTTCAGGGCGGGGTGCAATTCCCCACCGGCGGTATAGCCCGCGAGCGGCTGCGTTGCAGTCTGCATGATTCGGTGAGATTCCGAGGCCGACAGTATAGTCTGGATGGAAGAAGGTGACAGCGTTTTACGTGACTCAAATGCTCCGGAATTCTGTATTCCGGAGCATTTTTTTGAATCCCGGAACCAATCCGGGCATTTGTGTTCCCATAACGATTCAAATGTCGCTTCAAACATATTTACCCTCCTGACAAATACAATCGAAAAATATACTTTGCTGATCCGGGAGGATTCTGCGATGAATACACTGTTTTCTGTGATTGCTTACGGACGTTCCTACAATCCCGACGCACTGCGCACCATTCATCCCCTTCCCGCCGGTGAGTTGTCGGTCAATCGTGTTGCAGAGGAACTGCACCATAACGTAAACCATATTATCCGGTGCTTCAAACGGGAGGTTGGTATTACGCCTCATCAATATATTGCTGCCCTGAAGCTGAATCTGGCGATTGCCTATATGCGTCAGGGAATCAGTCACACAGAGATTGCAGAGCGGCTCGGCTTCCGTTCCCTGTCCTCCTTCTCCTACTTCTTTCATCAGGAGACCAAAAAACAGAGCTCCCGCACCGGAAGCTCTGTCTGATCCGTCTCTATCGAATCGGGCTCACGAAAATATCGTCCACATAGTAGTCTGCATGACCATCTGTCTCAATGTACACCTCTGCTGTCTTTCTATCCTCCGTCAGATCCAGTTCTGCAGAGATTCTGTTCCATTCGCCTGTCCTGCTCTCCACCTCGGCAAGCTGTCTGGATACTGCGCCATCCAGACCCATCCGGATCCATTTATCAGCGGTCTTCACATAAGCAGTGAAGGTAACCTTCCTACCGATATACGCCGAAATATTGAATTTGACAGTAGCATCCTTCTCCTGTCTAGTGATGCAGTAAGCATGACTCTGACCATCTCTGGATTCCTTGTCCGTAACGAAGCAGAGCGGAAGATGACCGACGCCTCTGATGGCTGCGATATTCTGTTTCTCCTCAAAGCTCTCCTCCAGACCCACCAGTTTGATTGACACATCATCCACATACACCGGACTGAATTGATCCGGTTTCTCTTCCCGGGTGCCAAAATAGAATGCCATGGAATGAACATCATTGGGTACCTTATACCGCGCGGTGAGCTCTGCCCATCCGCCATCCGCAGTCTCTGCACAGCCGATCTCGACATGTTCATCCCCCGGATCGGTTTTCAGGACAACCGCCGGTGCAGGACTCTTCACATAGGCAGTAAAGCAGATGGTCTGTCCGATGAAATCCGATACATCCACACTGATTCCGCTCCATCCTCCGAATCTGCGCTCATTGGCAAGTGCATATTTTCCGCTGTGAACCACCGCATCCTGAATCCGGAAATCTCCGAAGCCCTTCATCCGGAAGCCAAGGGTCTCCGGATCAACCGGTTCTGTAGCACCTTCCGGCAATTCAAAATCAAAATATCGATCCGACAGATCGATCACGATCTCCTGCGGCTCTCCAAGACTCTCTCCGGTAATCGCATACTCCAGTGCATCGTAGGAGCGCTTCGGTGTCAAATCCTTGTGGAACAACAATGGATTCGCCCCCCGGATCCAGGAGTTGTCATCCGTTAGTCCCCACAGGGTAACAGAGGTTACGTTAACCCCTTCTTTTCTTGCTTTCACCAGTTCTTCAAACAATTGCTTGTAGAAAACCGCCTGATAATATTCCGCATTCTGATTGGTGCAGGTACATTTCACATCCAGTTCCGTAATATGTACCTCATCCACCAGTTTTGCATATTCCCTCAGTGCGGCAATATATTCACCCACATCGTTGTTGTCACTCAGATGTCCCTGCATGCCGATACCGTCGATCAATTTCTCACCGATCACACTTCCGTGCCCCATCTCTTCCTTTGACAGCGCGGCGATGATGGCTGCTTTTTTCGGAGCCATCCACTCGTTATAATCATTGTAGAACAGCTTCGGCTGAAGGGAACGGACCGCTTCCTCATCCGCCGGATCGATACCGTACCTGGAAGCATATTTTTGCGACATTTCCACCACTGCATCATGCGCATAGCGGAATGCCCAATAGATAAAGTCAGCACCGATCACCTGATACCAATAACTGTTCCGGTGACCTGTCGGAAGAGCATCATCCAATTCAAAGGCTTCATTGACAACATCCCATGCATAGATGGTCTGTGCGTAGCCGTTCTGATACATATACTCCATCAACGAGAAAATGTAACTTTGCAGACGTTTCAGCATGGTCTGCCTATCCACATAACAGACAGGATCCAGCTTCTCGAAATGCTTCAACATGGGACGTTCCTTCAGCAATTCCGGATCCGTGGGAATAGTGATTGGCTGATACCCTTTGCAGAATACTTCTTTGGGACACTGACTGTGCCATACCAGCACATGTCCTCTGACCGGCATATTATTCCGGCGTGCCCAATCCAGCATCTCCCCGGCAGACGGATTGATCACGAACGGAAGATACTCCTCTGTTGCCGTCGGATCTGCAAACCCCATATTGTATGCAGGTTTTAATTCGTTTCCGAACGTCATACTGTTAAACTGGGAACTCATCAGTTCCTCTTTCTCCGGATTCCCGATCTCATGATTCGTGAATTGTCCGTTAATCCGTTCGCAGGCTACGCCCACACGGAAATATTCCCTGTACATGTCCTTCAGGACACGTCCGTTTGTCTTCACTGCCATTTCTCACCCTCCATCAGAACCTCACGCTTCTCTGCCGTAAGATATCAAATCTTTCTATTGTTTGCTTTATTGTACCCTATCCGGTACAAATTGGGAAGGCTATCCCCCGGATTCCCGGCTGTTCCTTTGTCGTTCCGGATGTTGTGTCTACTGTCCCAGATGTGCTTCATATGCGGCCAGGTCCGGATATCCGTACAGCTTCACGGTATTGCCGATTGTTTCTTTTGCGATATTGATCCCCTCCCGGGCACAGGTGATGACAAATCCCGCATACAGCTGCAGCATTTTGTCCGAATAGGTACTGATCTCTCCGCGCAGATAGGTTTCATAGGATGTCTCATAGGCACTGTCCTCATAGGAATGGAAATTCCTGGCGTCCCGGGAGGTTTTCGGATACTCCGCCCCGAATGCCTCCAGCATATCCATCTGAATCGCCACAATCTGCTCGATGATCTCCTTCTTCTGGGCTGAGAGTTCCGGGAAGTGAGGTGCCAGTTCTGCATATCTGTCCGGCGCGGTACTCTCCATCATCCGTCCGTATTTCTCCGTAATCAGGTTATGTCCGAGCCGGTATTCCCTGTCAAAATCATAGAAATACTGCATCAGCATCTCCCGGTTCCAGGTCAGATACTGGCTCATCCGCATAATCCGGAATACCGGCCAGTTATTCTGACAGGAGGCACGTCCGCCTTCATTCTGCACCTGATCGAATGCGCGGAATTCCAATTGCACGATCCGATCCACCAACTCCTCATCCGTGCATGCTGCATACGTACTCTTCGTCAGAAGTTCCTCCGTATGGTGATCCAGATAGGAATCCACATCACTGATAAATCCTGCCTGATACAGTTCCCGTGCCAGAAGACTGCCGCACTGCTCCATGGGTTTTGCAGATCTTTCCGCCGCAGTCGCTCCATCAACCCGCAGCAAACCGTGCAGCTGCTCCACCGCCTGTGACAGCTCAGATTTCCCTTCCAGAATCGAAAAACTACGATACAGCCACTTCTCATGGGGCGGGTACAGATTGCAGATATGATGCTTCATACGCATCACATGCCGGATACAGTCTGTCAGCATCATATCCGCAGTCAGAGTATCCTGACGCTCCAGCATCCGGAGATAATTGTACTGTCCACACTGGGAGAAGCCTGCTACATCCTCTGCAAGTTTGAGATACCGGATGTCCTGCGGATAACCCTGCTGCAACTTCTGTCTCATTGCGGTAAAAATACCCTCCTCATCCCGGAATACCTCACCGTTTACGGCAGCCGCCAGACTATAATCCGCAACGCTGCGCCAGTCTATCTCTTCATACCGTTCCGCCCCTACCAGCCTGCGGTAAAACTCCGATATCCGAATCACGCCGCGCCTGCCTGCCCCCTGCGCCGTATCTGCCCGCCGGAAGCCCAAAAACTCCTGCGGGAGACGTTCATATGCGGCCTGCAGTTGTTCTCCGATTGCTTCATAGGTTTCGTCTGTTACCCACATACAGAATCCCGGTCCCCAGTCATGATCCCTGGAGATGTCATCATCATATCCGAAGCAGTCTGATCCTTCCCCAGCCAGTCCCACCGCGATACGGGACGCATACGCAGAAAACTGTTCGTCAATCATCGGTTTTCCGTATGTCTCATAATACTGCTTTGCAAGCTGCAACCCACGGCATGCCTCCTGTGCCGGCTGCACATCCCGCCCGGGCTTATCCCCTTCATTCTGCTGCATCTGAACACAAACATCATAATTACTCTTTAACCGCATATACTGCTCATTCTGTCCCAGGCATGTTTCCACCACATCCATTCCCTCCCGGAAAAGAGTAGCCGCCTCCTCAATCCGTCCCCGGCAGAACAGACACATGCCCAGAGCCGACAGGGCTGACGCATAGTGGGCATCCAGACAGTCAATCTCCCGAAACCGCCGTATTGCTTCCTGCGCATACTCCTCTGCTGTCTCATTTCGCTTCGCCATGACTGCCGTGTTGGCCAGATTTGCATACGTCACTGCAATCTCAAACGCCTCCTCATTCTCTTTTACGATCGGAAGCGCCATCAGCAGATACTGTTCCGCCTGCGCGTAATCCTGTTTCTCCTGGTAGAGCAGGCTGATATTGTTATACAGGCTTGCCATCAACATATCATTGGCAGGAAGCAGCTGCCCATAAACTTCCGCTGCCGCCTTGTAATATTCCATGGAGCGGTCCAGTTCTCCGATGGAGCGGTATGCGTTGGCCGCATTCAGCAGGGTTGTGGCATAAGGAATCGTGCCTGCCAGATTCAGCTGCTCTGATGCCTGCAGGGCAATCCCGATTGCCTGCAGCATCTTCTCCCCCTCTGACAATTCCCGATAGAATCCCATCAGCTCGTTGGCAAGCTGCAATACCGCAGGCTGATCATCCTCCTTGCGCGCCGTATCCATTGCCTGCAGCAGCAGGTTCTCAGCATCCGCTATACGATTCTCCCGCAAATCGGCATCCAGTTCCGCCAGAATCTCTTTGATCTCTCTCATGTGTTTCTCCTCTTTCTGTCTTATTATTTCCGCCAAACAGCTTTCCCATCATTGCAGTCAGCCATGCTAAATCCCGGTACGTTTCCCATTTTCCGCAGCAATGCCCGTATACCGTTTCGCTGCCAGATCATGACAGGCATTCCGGTAATTCTCCTCCACTGCATCCCAATTCACCACATTCCAGAGATTCTTCACATAATCGGAACGCAGATTCTTATATTTCAGGTAATACGCATGCTCCCAGACATCGATTGTGTAGATAGGGAGATTCCCCGTCCCCAGACTGATTGGATTATCCTGATTCCCAGACGTGGAGAGTACCAGTCTGCAGTCAGGCGTTACGGAGAGCCATGCCCATCCGGAGCCGAACTGCCCAAGTGCCAGTTCGGACATCCTCTCCCGGAATGCTTCAAAACTGCCAAACTCCTCGTTGATTTTGTCCCCCAATAAACCAGTGGGCGTACCGCCGGCGTCCGGCCCGATGGTGGAGAAATACAGATTATGGTTGTAGAACCCACCGCCGTTGTTGCGGATCCTGGTACGAAGCTCCTCATCCGCAATCTGATCCAGCGATGCCAGCAGATCCGTAATATCCATATCCGCAACACCTGCCTTCAATGCCAGCGTGTTCAGCGCGGAAGTATAGGCCGCGTGATGTTTCCCATAATGGGTTTCCATGGTCAGTGTATCAATATAGGGCTCCAGTGCCCCATACCCGTAAGGTAATGCATACTGTACAAACATATTCGTTCCTCCTGATTGATCATATTTGATATGCCGAACATCGGCACTCTCTTCTGTATTCTATGAGACAACAACGTACTCCGCCCCTTGCATCATACCGGCATCGCTATTTTTTCAGAGCGGCAAACTTCTCCTGCATTGTAGGATTATCCCTGGTCAGTTTCTTGACAGATACATCTTCCACCTTATTGTTGGCAATCCGCAGCTGGTTATCAGAACCCTGCAGTTCCTTTTTCACCTTCTGCAGATGATCTATGGTCTTGTCAATCTCCTCAATGGCTTTGTCAAAATGATCATGTGCCAGCTTGTAATTCCTGCCGAAATCCTCCTTGAACTGCATCAGGCTGTCCTCAAAGGTGGATATATCGATATTCTGATTCCGCACCACAGCCAGTTCCTGCTTATACGCCAGCGCGTTCTGGGCGGCATTGCGCAGCAGCGTAATGATCGGAATGAAACACTGGGGTCTGACAACATACATCTTCTCATACCGATAGGATACATCCACGATTCCCGCATTGTACAGTTCGCTGTCCGCCTCCAGCATGGATACCAGAACAGCATATTCGCAGTGTTTCTCCTGTCTGTCCTTATCCAGTTCCCGCAGGAAGTCCTCGTTCTTATGCTTCGTGGCAGTCTGATCCATTTCATTTTTCATCTCAAACATGATGGAGATGATCTCTGTGCCGTTCTCGTCACATTCCCGATAGATATAATCCCCCTTGCTGCCGGTTCTGGCATCGTTATCCTTCTCAAAATAAGCATTGCGGAAAGCCGTAGCGCGAAGTTGATTAAACTGGATCTCACAATGCTGCTCCAGTGTCTCCCCCACCATTTTGGTAGACATTCTGGTCTTCAGATCCTTGTAGAACTGGATCTGTGCATCTTTCTCTTCCACAATCAGTTTATGCTTCTCCTTCTCGTTGTTGAGGTCATTCTCCAGATCACGTTTCTGATCCTCCACCTGCTTTACAGCCTCCATGACCGCAATCTTCTGCTTATCGGCATTGCTGTCGATCTGGGACTGCAGACGCCGGTTCTGTTCCTGGGCGTTTCGCAACGCCTCCTGCAGTTTCTGCAGTTCCTGCTCATGTGTCTCACGGGTCTGAAGAATAATCTTTTTCTCCTGGGCGTCCAGTTCCAGCCGATGCTTCTCCTGCATATGCTGCTGCACCTCATTCACACGGCTGTTCAGATCCTTCTCGAATTCTCTGTCTCTGATCTGCTGCACAATAGAACTTAACTCCGTATCATCCACGGTAAACGCCTGACCGCAATGGGGACATCTCAACTCTGCCATCCTGTTTTCCTCCTCACCTGTCGTTTCGTAACACCGCACCCCAGACTGTTTGATCCGGACCGACTGTTCTGTTCGGACTGACCTTTCCTCTGTTCTGCATCTATGCATCCATTATACCTCTTTTCTCCTGTTAACGGAAGAATGAGAATAATCTTTCCCTGGCATTCAGACTCGTTCCCAGAAGACAGACAAAGCAAAAAGCACCTCTCTGTCCTGCAGGCAGAAGAGGTGCCCCATCCATTTACAATATGCAACCTTTCTGCAGAATCACGTTGGCATACTGGCTGGTCTCGCTTGTTGCAATGACGGCATATGCTTTTTGGGCTTCCTCGTAGAATGCAAAGCGTTCCAATTTGTCGATGACCGCGATCCCGCGGGGTTCCACCGCTTCGATCATCCGCTCGTAAGTCTTCCAGATAGATACATCCGCGTTGTCCCCGTGCACCCGTTCCATCAGGCTGACCGGCTTCTCAACATACTGATCCAGTGGAAATACCTGGAGAATCGCCTCCAGAATCTCCGGCACACCGTGTCCGTCCATACGAATCACGATACCGTTCCTGCCCATTGTCTCTGCCGGGAAATTCCCGTCAGCGATTACAATGGTATCACTGTGTCCCATCTCGCAGAGTACCTTCAGAAGCTGCGGAGATAACATAGGTGATATACCTTTTAACATTGCTTTTCCTCCTGTCACGTTTTTCATGTATTCTATTCACATATACATATGTTATTCATGTATTCTATTGGCGTAATCCGTCGCATCCGATCCCCACAGGCAGCCCGCATCCATTCCATGGTACAGACTTATCCGCTTCCCCGGCTCCGCGATACTAGAGCATATTCGGAATCGGCTGCAGGGGGCAAACCTTATCCCAGCCATAGAACCGGAGCGCATTTCCACCCAGAAATGCCCGTTTCTCCTGTTCGGTCAGTTTCGGCGTCTCCAACAGAAACCGAACCGCCATCGTGTAGGTGATATCCGTCATGGTTCTGGGATAATCACTGCCCCACATCAGTTTATCCATGCCGCAGATGTCCTTTGCTTCCAGAATGGCGTCAACGGCAGACGGATAGGGGTAGAATTCCCGGTGAAACAGCCAGGTCAGACCGCCACTCTCGATATACACCTGCGGATGCTTCGCCAGGGCAATCTGTTTCTGCCAGCCCGGCGTCGTCACCATACCGAAATGTCCGATGGCAATCCGAAGTTCGGGACACTGTTCGATCAGATACTCCATATCAGCCACCTGACTGTCTCCGTCCGACAGATCAACAGAGAGAAACTTGCCGGCCTTCTCCACCGCCCGGCACAGCGGAAGCAGCTTCGTAAGATCCGGATCCTGCAGTCTTCCGGCACAGACTTTCACACCGTCAAACCCGTCCAGGGCATAACGCTCATCCCCATCATTACCGGCTTCCATATACAGGGAGCAGATACGTAGTCTGTCCGGATATTGGGCTCTTGCCCGCAGCAGATAGGCGTCCTGGTTTCCGTCAATGTATTCCTGGGTTATCACGGCTCCGCCTACGCAGGCATAATCCATATTGGCAATCAACCTCTCTGCCGTATTCCGGTTGTCCTCCATATAGGGCGGCATCATCTGACGGATCTGTCCGCCGAAATCCGCTTTTCCGTTTCCCACTCCCGTGACCGGTCTTCCGTTTACCAGTCCTTCCTGTTTTTCCCACAAATGAACGTGGGCGTCAATGATAATACAATCCTTCATATCTGCTACAATGTCACTCCATCCTTAAAAATCGCAATCTCACGATATCCATTCTTCTCATTGCAGGTCTGTTCCCCCTCGGCAACCCGCAGAACATACTCGAAGAAATCCTCACTAAGGTCCACTCCGTCAAGCATGGGACCGGCATCATAATCAATCCAGTTTGGCTTCTGTCCGGCAAGCCTGGAATTGGTCGCTATCTTCACGGTTGGCACCGGAGCACCAAGCGGTGTCCCTCTCCCCGTGGAAAAGAGCACCATGTGACAGCCTGCCGCAACCAGATTCGTCACGGCTACCATATCGTTTCCGGGTCCGTTCAGAAGATTCAAACCATTCCTGCTGATACGATCGCCATAGGTCAGCACATCCACAACCGGAGCACATCCCCCCTTCTGGGTACATCCCAGGGACTTCTCCTCCAGTGTGGAGATCCCCCCGGCCTTATTCCCCGGAGAGGGATTCTCGTAGATAACCTGATTGTGTCGGGTAAAATAATCCTTGAAATCATTGATCAACGCCACCGTCTTGCGGAATACCGCTTCATCCACACAACGGTCCATGAGGATTGTCTCAGCTCCGAACATCTCCGGAACCTCTGTCAGAACCGTACTGCCTCCCGCTGCAATCAATGCATCTGAGAACCGCCCGATCAGCGGATTGGCAGTAATTCCCGAGAATCCGTCAGAGCCGCCGCACTTAAGTCCCACCTTCAGATTCCCAATGGATACCGGCTGACGCGTAAATGTGCCGGCATATGCTTTTAACTCCTCAATAAGTTTCACACCCTCTGCGATCTCATCCTCACAGTCCTGGGCATTCAGGAACCGGATCCTGCGTTCATCCACCTCGCCCAATACCTGTCGAAAGGCTGCGATATTGTTATTCTCGCACCCCAGTCCCAGCACGAGCACACCGCCCGCATTGGGATGCAGAATCAGCCCCCGCAGAATCTGCTGTGTCACCATATGATCATCCCCTAGCTGGGAGCAGCCATATGGATGGGGAAAGCAGAATGCTCCGGTCAGGGCAGCCAGCCTTTGCGCCAGCTGATTCACACACCCCACTGTGTTCACGATCCAGATATCATTCCGGATTCCGATCTGTCCATCCGGTCGTACATACGCCTGTATGGTACGCTCTTGTCCTTTTACCGGTTCCGATGTCTGCGGATGGTAACAATAGGTCAGTTTCTCCTTCAGATTCGTTTTGAGATTATCCGTATGCACACGTTCTCCGGGCTGAATGTCTCTGGTGGCATGGCCGATGGGAAATCCGTATTTGATCACATTCTCGCCTTCCGCAATGGGTACAAGCGCTTCCTTGTGGCCGGTCTCCAGATTGACTGCCACATTGTCCGCAGGATGTATTGTCATATGCTTCATGCAAGTACCTCCTCAAATGCCTTTCTCATACCCTGTTCCTCCATGATCTTCAGATACCGTTCGATCTCCTCCAGCATAAATGTAAGATCCCGTCCCCAATACTGCTCTCTTTCCAGAATCTGAGCAGAGGATGCTTTTTTCATGAACTCCATGATATCCTCATTGTCATTGGCCTCATCCGTACGGTAAAACCTGATCAGTGCCGCCAAAGAGAAGGTCATACATCTCGGCAGTGTTCCGTTCGCCTCATAATACTCCAGAATGGTCGGCAGTACCCGTGCCTTGAACTTGCTTACGGAATTCAGGGCAATGCTCAGCAGCTGATGCTTCACGAAAGGATTGGCAAAACGCTCCAGCACAGCTTCTCCGAAACGAATATCCTCCTCTGTATTGCCCAGGGTCGGGATGATCTCCTCAAACATGGTTTTCCGGAGGAACGCATTCACCAGTTCATCATCCAGACATTCCTTTACGGTTGACAATCCGTACAATCTGGCCGCCAGTACCATGGAGGTATGACCACCATTCAGAATCCTGACTTTTCTCTTCTTGTACGGTTTCACATCCTCTGTCCAGATGACATTGATTCCGGCTCTCTGTAGCGGAAACTCATTTTCAAAGTTCCCTTCAATAACCCACAGATGAAAAATCTCTGCGGTGTTCATCAATTTATCCTCTTCCCCCAGTCTTGCCGTCAGTTCCGCCACCTCATCCCTGGGATACCCGGTACAGATTCTGTCTACCAGTGTATTGCAGAAATGATTCTCCCGTGTAATCCACTGCACGAACTCCTCCGGCAGCTTCCAGAGTGCTGCATACTTCAATACGCAATCCAGAAGTTCCTTGCCGTTGTTGTCAATCAGTTCACAGGACAGGATGATGAAGCCAGGAAGACCGGCCTTGAAACGCTCATATAACAAAACAGTCAATTTGGCAGGAAACGATTTCGGCGGTGCATCTGTGATGGATTCGGTACCGAGATACTCAATTCCCGCCTCCGTTGTATTGGAAATAATCACCCGCATATCCGGATTGTGTGCCAGATTCAGATATTCGTCATACTGACTGTATGGGTCAACTCCTCTGGAGATAGATCTGACGGTAATGCATTCATTCACAACCTCCCCGTTTTCCACCCCGCGAAGGAACTGATGATACACACCGTTCTGCTCATTGACCAAATGGATCAATCCTTTCGCAATGGGCTGTACCACAACCACTTTCCCATCGTACAACCCCTGCTCATTCATCTTATGAATAAAAACATCTACAAAGCTCCGGAGAAAACCGCCTTCCCCAAACTGAATCACTGTCTCTTTCATATCCTTCTCCTTACATCTCAATCAGGACTTTTGCCAGACTGCCGTCGTTATTGGCAAGTGCCTTAAATGCTTCATCTGCCCTGTCTATCGGATACACGTCGCTTACCATATCCAGCACATTCACTTCCCCGCCTGCAATCAGATCAATGACAGCTCTGAAATCCTGTGGATAGGAGTTCCGGCTTCCGAATACATTCAGTTCCTTTTTCAGTAACACGGAGTGCAGGAAGGTTGTCTCCTTCTTCCCATTTCCAATGAGAATGATATTGGCGGCGAATGCAGCGCAATCGATACATGACAGGAATGTCACCGACAGTCCGCAGGCCTCCACACAGACATCGAACCCGTTACCTCCAGTAATCTTCATGGCTTCTTCCCGGATATCCGTTCTGCCGGAATGAATGGTTCCCGCAGCACCAAAGTGCATTGCTTTCTCCAATCTGCCGTCCAGTACATCCGCAACATAAACCTCTGCTCCCTGTGCCTTGGCAGCGATCAGTGCAAACAGACCAATTGGACCCGCACCGACTACCAGAACCTTGTCCCCGGGCTTCACAGGCGCACGGTGCAAGGCGTGATAACTGATCGTGAAGGGCTCTACCAACGCAAGCTCCTTGGCAGATAATCCTTTTCCGTCATAGATTCTCTCAACCGGCATGGTAATGTATTCCCGGAAGCTTCCGTCCCGTTGTACACCCATCGTCTGATTATCGGTACAGCAGTTCACATATCCTCTCTGACAGGAATAGCAGGTCTTGCAGTTGAAATACGGGTTTGCAGTCACAATGTCCCCCGGCTTCAAATTTCTGTCATTGTCGGGAATCGATACGATCTGTGCGCTGAATTCATGTCCCGGAATTCTGGGATATGTGGTAAAGGGTTGATTCCCTGTGTAACTGGCCACGTCTGCTCCGCAGATACCGCAGTACAAAACCTTTAATAGAGCCTCTCCTTCCTTCGGCACAGGCATCTCGGTATCTGTTACCGCAATCTCAAACGGTTTCTCAATCCATACTGTTTTCATTTCTCTTTTCCTCCGTTCAGATATTCACGTACTCTCTATTCCAGATCACCGCTGTTTTCATCGGTGCATTTTTGCTGTAGATCCTGTTCCGATAAGCCCCCATCGGATCGGCTGCAAATTCCTCTTTGTCGATCAATTCCACAATCTCATCATAATGGCTCTGTGCCAGCAGCCCGATTGCCTTCTCCATGTGATCCTGCCGGAAATTGATGGAGCCCAGGATCAAATGGTTTTCAAATCCGAAGGGCATGGTATCAAAGGTAATCTTCGGTCCCAGAGAAAAGCTGTTGTACACACCGTTACATCCAAGTACGCCCTGTTCAAAGGCGATACGATGCTCCACATTGCTTCCGCTGACGCCAATGAAGAGCGTTGCTCTGCCACCCAGCTTCCCAACAATCGCAGCGGCAAGCTCTGCTTCAGAATCATATGTATTCTGCAGATACTCTGCATTGGTCTGCTGCAATGCAAAGGATACCTTCGGAGATTCCTTCGGGCTGCGCGCCACGAACAGCACCTTTGCCCTCGGGTGATTACGCAGAATCAGATCCCCGATAAACATACCTGTGGTTCCCAGGCCGAAGATAACGGTTCGATCAAACACTTCCTCCTTAGCAATCTCCCGTGCTTTCGTCTCATCACACTGGTATTTCTTCATAGCCACCCGGAAATTGTGGGCACTCCCCATATCTTCCATACGCTCCATCTGGAACAGCATGCAGGCAAAGGGATCCGGAAAAACCATCTTCTTGGCAAAAGCAAGATCCAATTTTCCATCCGTCACATATCCGTCCGGGATCGGAAGCAACATATCCGGATGGAAATACTGTTTATCACAGAACAACCCATCCGCCTTGTCACATCCATACTCAAAATACGTCTCATCCTCGGTGTATCTGGTGGGGTCATAACTGTCCCCGCCACGGATCAGAACAATCGCAAACCGATTCTCACTCGGAACCCATACAATTCCCTCGTGCCCGTTTATCAGACGATTCTGTCCCTCCGGGAACTTCGCACTGAGACGACCTTCGCTGCCCATATGCATCAATTCATTATCCGTCCCGCAGAAGCCGATCACAACCGGCTCACACAGCACACCTTCCTTTTCCTCTTCTCCCCGCAGTCTCCTGCGCTTCACATTTTGGATCTCCACGTCACCATACACCAATGGTTTCTCGGAATCGTTCTGAAAATAAGTTCCCTTAACGATCATCTCTGCCTCCGTATCTATGCCTGCCTCGTCCTACAAGGAAGCGGCCTCCGGCATGTCAGACTCCAGTCTCAACCATACAGTTATCGTTTCATCAACTGTACTTCCATAGTTTCATTATAGGATACATCCATGCGTAAACAAGACGCATATATGACCTTTTTAAGATCGATATGTCGTCCTATCGAATATTGTCTTTGCTAATAACGAGTGACCGTTGGACGAAATTCCATTGACACAAGGAGAAGAACTGATACAATGAATCATAGATACGACAACCCGGAGACAAGAAAAGATGAAATATCGTGACTTACGACTGAGTTTTACCATCGAGGGAATCCAATTTACTGTCATCAGCATCTGCCTGGAGAAGCTTCCCATGCTCATGCCCATGCACAGCCATAGCAAAAACAGTTATGAGATTCATTACATTTCATACGGATACGGAACGCTCCGCGCAAACGGCAACACGTACCCCATCACACCCGGGACGCTTTTTGTCACCGGTCCCGAAGTGGAACATGAACAGATCTCAGTACCGGAGACACCCATGACGGAATACTGCATCTACCTGAAGATCAGTTCTCCCTCACACAAGGCTGTCCATACAAACCCGTTGATCCGCAGTTTCATCTCCCATCCTTTCTGGTTCGGTTCCGGAGACAATGCAACCTATGAGCTGATGAATCAGATCATCCGTGAACTGGAGCATCCCCAGGAAGGATACGAACTGGTATTGCAGTCTCTGCTGCAACAGGTCATCATTATGCTGGTGCGTAACTACAATGTCGCCGTAGTGCCCGGGGAACAGCACTCTCCCGCCGCCTCCAGTCCCAACGATCTTGCCTATTTGATCATCGAGGAAGCCTTCCTCTATCATTACCGCGACATCACGCTGGAGAGTCTGGCCGCCCAGCTGGGGTTAGGCATCAGACAGACCGAACGTCTTCTCCAGATCCACTATCACAAGACCTTCCAGGCGAAAAAAAAAGAGGCCCGCATGTCCGCAGCCTGCAGTCTCCTGCGCGGAACCGATGCGTCTGTCTCTTCCATTGCGGAGGAACTCGGTTACTCCTCTGTGGAACATTTCTCCAATGCATTTCGAAGATTCCACAGCATGACACCCTCCCAGTTCCGCAGACACAGCAAAGAGGCCGCCATGTAACGGAACCCCTTTGAGGCGTGTCGGGTACAGAGTTTCGGAATACAACAGAAAACCCCCGAATGCAATCCGCTGCATCCGGGGGATTCTATCTCTCTTTTCATTATTGATTTGCCAACTCACAGAGTTCCCGCAACATCT
>JAEDCX010000029.1 GCA_016293925.1 Lachnospiraceae bacterium
TGTTACCGCGGCGGGACAGACAACAAAGGAGGCACTGGAGGCCAAACCGGTAGGTGGGCTTATCTATTTTGCCAAGAATATCAGGGGATACGACAAGTTCAAAGAGATGCTGACCAATACGGTTGCATATTCCAAATATCCTCTTTTCCTCTGCGTGGATGAGGAGGGAGGCCAGATCAGCAGAGTGGCCAATGCCCTGCCGGAGGTGGAGGGGATTGACAGTCCGGCAGTGATCGCGCAGGGAGGAGAACCTGCCAATGCCTATGAGGCGTACGCTAGGGTGGCTGCTTATCTGAATGACGTTGGAATCAATGTGGATTTTGCTCCTGTTGCAGACGTAAAGACAGATGTGAATACCCTGTTTGATCTGCGCAGTTTCGGAACGGATCCGGCTGCTGTGTCGGAATTCGTCAGTCAGGCGGTACTTGGTCTGGAAGACAGTGAGGTGAGCGCCTGCTTGAAGCACTTTCCGGGGCATGGTGCCACGGAGGGAGATTCGGAAACCGGAATAGCCGTAACGGAACGAACCCCGGAGGAGATGCAGAACGGTGAATTTCTACCGTTTATTGCCGGAATCGAAAGTGGTGTGGATTTCGTTATGGTGGGACACATTTCGGTACCGCAGATAAACGGTGATTATGTACCGGCATCCATGAGCCGCCGGGTTATGACCGATATTCTGCGGAATGAATTGGGATACGAGGGCATAATTATAACAGACGCGATGAATATGAAGGCCATCACGGATTATTATCCGGCAGGAGAAGCTGCCGTGAGCGCAGTCAAAGCCGGCGCTGATATGATATTGATGCCGGAGAAATATCAGGAAGCATTTGATGCAGTGCTTGACGCAGTGGCAAACGGAGAGATTCCGGAGGAACGTATTGATGAGTCACTACGGAGAATTTACCGCGTGAAATGTGAGAAGATGGTCGTTACTTCGTATGATGATATCGGTAACGACTCCGAATAGATACGAGTGAACTTATCAATGAGTATCAGGAGGATATGGACTTGAGAAAAAGAATTGCTGTCTATGCAAATGGATGGAATGTGATACAGCTGGTAGGCATTCTGAAAGGAATGAAGGAATGCGCTATGGAGCATGATGTGGATATATATGCATTTGTGAATTATAGTACTCGCCCTGATATTTCGAACATCAATTCCGGGGAGACGATTATCTACGGTCTTCCGATCCTCGATCAGATGGATGGTGTGATTTTTGTTTCCAATTCGTTTAACACAGCAAGAGAACTGGAACTGGTGTATCCGGAAGTGAAGAAACGGAACATGCCGGCAGTCAGTGTAGAGTTTGATCTGGATGGGATGGCCTGCGTTTCAACGGACAATTATTCCGGTATGTATGATCTGGTGGAACACATGATCTGTGCCCATGGGATGAAAGATATATTGTTTGTGACGGGACCGGTGGATCATGCGGATAGTATTGCCCGGATGAAAGCAGCCCGGGACGCCTGTGAGAAATACGGGATTCATTACGGAGATGACAATGTATTCGCGGGAGACTGGGGAGACGCGGAGACAAAGGCTATCCTGAACCGACATTACGAAGAACACAGATGTATTCCGGAGGCGGTGATCTGTGCCAATGATATTATGGCGCTGGCTGCATGCGAATGGATGGATGAGCATGGATTTCGGGTTCCGGAGGATTGTGCCGTGACCGGATATGATTGCGTTACACGCGGGCAGTCGAAGCATCCGCTTCTCACCACCGTAAAGCAGAACAATGATGAACAGGGACGGAAGTGTTTGGAAATTCTGCTGGAGCAGATGAACGGCAGAGAAGTACCGAAACGCACTGTGCAGAGTGCCAGTTTGCATGTCGGGGAGAGCTGCGGCTGCAGGATTGAGGAAGAATCGGAGGAGATGTCAGAAGAAAGGGATCGTCCGTCCGGGATAAAATATGATCTGATGAACTGTGACCAGCATTTCCGGAATATGTATAATTCGGTTCGAAAGGTAGACGATCTGGTAGGGCTGCATCATAGTCTGAACTATTTCTTCAAAGATGATAACTGGATGGAAGGCCGGAATTTCCTGATCTGTCTGGAACCAGAATTCTTCCGGGAGAAGGAGTACGGAGAGGTTGATCCCACCACCTGTTCCGATCGTATGGATGTCATCTTGCAGGTGATCAACGGAGAACCGCAACAGCGGTGGTCCGGTTCCCATTCGGATATCTTGTTTGATATGAGCCGCAGGAACGACAAAGCGCAGTTATATTTCGTGGTAGCGCTTCACAGCGATGAAAAGGCTATGGGGTATGTCGTATTGAACCGGGATGAAGAGATACTGAAGGATTTCATTCTTTATATCTGGACACGGCATATGAATCAGTATATGGAGCAGGTACGCCAGAATATGCTGGTTAGGGAACTGACACAGAAACTGACGAAACTGACGGTGACGGATGCTTTGACCGGTGTATATAACCGGGCCGGGTGCGAGCGCATCGGATATCCCGCCCTGGAGAGATATCAGGCAGAGGGCAGGCAGAGTGCCATGATGATCGCAGATGTGGATCGTATGAAGACGATTAACGATTATTTTGGTCACGCGCAGGGAGACAGGGCACTGTGCATGGTGGCAAAGGTACTCAGGGAATCCTTGCCGGAGGACTGGATTATCTCCCGGTACGGCGGTGATGAATTCTTCATGGCAGGTATCTGCGAAGATTTCACCATGGATGAACTGGTGCAGAAGATCACGGAACGTCTGGATCAGGAAAAAGAAGCAGAGAACATACCGTTTCATCTGACATTGAGCGTAGGAGGAACCGTTCTGGCCAAGGGCGAGCCCTTCGATCTGCTGAAATGTCTTCAGAAAGCGGACAGTTATATGTACGAGATGAAGAAAAAGAGACATATAGAGATTGACGGCAGATAATCTTCGGTGAACATGTTGTATGGAATGACAAATGGCTTCCTTGCGGAAGCCATTTTGTTGCTGTGACACAAAAGCGTCTGCGGAATGGAGATTGGAATGAACAAAGAAGGTAATACATTCGCAACATCCGGAAGAATACCCTATCTGGATATGGCGAGGGGAATCGGCGTTGTGCTGATGGTAGTGGGGCACTTGCTGGGGTCGCTTGAAGCAACGGATCCCAAAGCGTGGTTTGTACCGGTCAAACATGTAATTGTATCATTTCATATGCCGTTGTTCTTCATCCTGGCGGGGATGATGATTGGAGTCACCTGTGGAGAATCCCGTACGATGCAAGAGAACCTGAAGCGCAAAGCCAGAACGCTTCTGGTTCCTTATGCTTTTTTCAGTGTCTGCTATATGGTTATCGGATTGGTTACCTATGTTCAGAACCCGGGGGAAATAGAGGTGTCCCTGCTGTGGAAGCAGCTGATCTTCAGTGTGACTTTCCGGGGAATCTCGGTGCTGTGGTTCCTGCCGGCACTGTTTATTGCGGAGGGAATCTTCCTCTGCGCGCGGAATCGGCTGGGGGTGCGGAAAGGCTCGATTCTGATCGCGGTGCTGGGAATCTGCATGCTCTTTATGGAACCGGTTGTCCACGCACGGTGCTGGGAAAACGGAGGATACGGCATGGTGGCGCTGGGGGCAGTGATTCTGACCGTGACAAGGGGGATACTTGCCGCATCGATGCTGTTGTTTGGCTGGTTTCTTTTCCGTTGGATGCGTTCTCTGGATAAAGCAGTTTCTGTGGACCGGATGGCAGGAGCGGCAGAGAACCGTTCACCCGTTGGAGAACGGATGGGTTTCTTGCGGAACCTGGCGGGCTTTGCAGTGGGGACGATGCTGGTAATCGGCTGCAGTGCATTGAGCTTCTGCAATCGGTCTGTGGATTTGAATTATATGATTTTCGGAAACATCGGTCTCTATATCGTATGTTCTCTTGGCAGTTCCGCTGGTGTGATTCTGATGTGCCGGTTCTGCCATCCGGTAAAGCTGCTGTGTTTTCTGGGAGAGCATTCGCTTGTCATTATGGCAACCCATATGGATTTCAGAATCCTGAAGATGGCGATCAGCTGCGGGTATTTTGTCAGTGAGAGGATTGCAAGAGCCAAAGAGTGGATGTTCTTTGGCACGATCGCTGTGGTGATCCTGGCAGTAGAAGTGGTGGTAATCCTGTTGTTCCGGTATGTTCTTTTCCCGGTAATCGGCAGGAAGAACCCGTGAAATTCTTCTAGGACAATAGCTTAAACCGGATCATTGTGTATCCACCTTATGGTACGATAGGGATGATTCGGGGTAAAAAAAGAAGCCTTGAAACATCAAGACTTCTGAAATAAAAAGAG
This sequence comes from Lachnospiraceae bacterium, assembly GCA_016293925.1. Lineage (GTDB taxonomy): Bacteria > Bacillota > Clostridia > Lachnospirales > Lachnospiraceae > RGIG4034. The sequence goes on from JAEDCX010000029.1 coordinate 4,296, forward strand.
CGCGAGACGGGGATCGAACCCGCGACCCCAACCTTGGCAAGGTTGTGCTCCACCGCTGAGCCACTCGCGCATCTGTTTGTCCGTATTTCTCACGGACAAGTGTTAGTATACAATGGGAACGGAAGATTGTCAACAGTTATTTTACATTTTTTTGTACTATTTTTGGAGAGGTTTTCAACAGGGGAAAGGTAGACGGGAACCGTAAAGTTTTCTATAATGGAGAAAGATAAGGAACATAAGCCGACCCGATAAGGAGGCTTGGGAAGGATGAGGAAATGGACAAGAATACGTTTGCTTTGACTCCGCCTATGGGGTGGAACAGTTATGACTATTATAACACATCGGCCGATGAGCAGGATATCCGTAAGAACGCCGAGTATATGGCACAGCATCTGAAGAAATTCGGATGGGAATATGTGGTGATCGATATTGAGTGGTATTCCTGCCACGGACACAGGATGAATGATGAATACCAATACATTCCGTACGAGGATATGGCAATGGATGAATATTCCAGATTATTGCCCTGTGAGGCCAGATTCCCTTCCGCAGCCGGAGGCAGAGGATTCAAACCGCTGGCGGATTACATTCACAGCCTGGGGCTGAAATTCGGTATCCATATCATGCGGGGAATTCCGAGAATCGCAGCACACCGGCACTGTGGGATTCTGAATACGGATGTGACGGCCAACGAGATTGCGGAGCCGAATAATATCTGCTTCTGGAATCCGGACATGTATGGGGTCAATCCGAAGAAGCCGGCATCCCAGTTGTACTATGATTCGATTTTTGCCCTGTATGCCGAATGGGGTGTTGATTTCGTGAAATGTGATGATATCTGCCGTCTGGATATGCCCACCGCCAAAGAGGAGATCCGGATGCTTCATAGAGCCATCGAACATTGCGGCAGAGACATCGTGCTCAGTCTGTCACCGGGAGCTGCGAAGATTGAAGAAGCGTGGCTCTATGAGCAGAATTCCAACATGTGGAGAATCACGGATGACTTCTGGGATGACTGGAAGGCACTGGTACATATGTTTGAACGGTGTGAGGTATGGCAGAAGCATGTAACGCCGGGCAACTACCCGGATTGCGATATGCTTCCGGTAGGAAAGATCGGTGGATGGCATTTCGGAGAGCGGGATACGAATTTCACCAGGGACGAACAGATTACCATGATGACACTGTGGAGTATTTTCCGGGCACCGATGATGATTGGTGCAGATCTGCCGCAGCTGGATGAGTGGACACGGAAACTGCTTACGAACCGGGATGTACTGCATGTACTGAATCTACCGAATCAGGCGATGCAGCTTGTCCGAACCGATAAAGAGGTCATCTGGCTGAACACGGAGGATGCGGCAGATGCATCCGGAGTCGGAGAGACTGTCGTATACATTGCGCTGTTTAACCTGAGAGATGAGGAGAGCATCGTTACGCTGCATGCAGAGGAGCATCCGGAACTTACCGGATTGCTGGATGGGAAGTCATCGGCGACAGAACTGTGGACCGGCGAAACGGTTCCGGTTCACGAAGACGTAGTCAGTGCTGTTCTTCCTGCACACGGTGCCGCATTGCTCCGGATCTGAGAATCGAATACAGAAAAGAAGAATCCGTCTGTTCCTGTCCGGGAAGCCCCGGAAGGATCAGGCGGATTCTTGTGTATCTGATCGGTTGTCTGGTCTGGGTTATTCTTTGCCGTCCCAACAGTAGGTGCAGAGCTTGCATTTATCGATGCCGACTGCATCAAGCATGTCATCCAGTCTGTTGAAACGCAGGGAAGTAAAGTTCAGTTCCTTGCGGATCTCTTCAACCATCTGTTCGTATTTCGGAGACTCCGGATCTGCATATTCGGCCAGTACATCATCTGTTACGTTGCCGTTCTCAAGACGATCAATGACCCGTCTGGTAATCAGATCCATCTCGGAGGATGACCTTGAGAAGTTCAGATATTTACATCCGTAGAGCAGAGGGGGGCAGGCAGGACGAATGTGTACTTCTCTGGCACCGCTCTGGTACAGGAACTCTGTTGTCTCACGCAGCTGCGTCCCCCGGACGATGGAATCATCGATGAGGAGCATGCTCTTATCCCGGATCAGATCCTCCACGGCCAGCAGCTTCATCTTGGCGATTAAGTTTCGCTGGCTCTGAATGGTCGGCATGAAGGAACGCGGCCAGGTCGGGGTATATTTAATAAAGGGTCTGGAAAATGGAATGCCGGAAGCGTTGGAGTATCCGATTGCGTGTGCGATACCGGAATCCGGTACGCCCGCCACGATGTCAGGCTTTACATTGTCGCGGCCGGCCATCTTGGCACCGCAGTTATAGCGCATCTGTTCAACGCTGATTCCCTCATAGGAGCTGGAAGGATATCCGTAGTATACCCAGAGGAAGGTACAGATCTTCATATCTTTACCCGGCTGAACCAGTGTGGTGCAGGCAGTAGGTGTAATGACGTCAATCTCTCCGGGTCCCAGTTCCTTGTAGTCTGTGTAACCCAGGTTTTTGTAAGCAAAATTCTCAAAGGAAGCACAATAGGCGCCTTCCTTGTGACCGATCACGATGGGGGTACGTCCTTTGATATCCCGGGCGCAGTAGATTCCGGCCTGATTCATCAGCATCAGGGACAGGGAGCCGTCAATGGACGAGAGCGCATAGCGGATTCCGTCAATCAGATTCTCTTTCTGGTTAATCAGGGATGCCACCAGCTCTGTCGCGTTGATGTCGCCGCCACTCATCTCCAGAAAGTGGGAATGTCCGTTATCAAATAACTTGTCCACCAGTTCATCCACGTTATTGATCTTGGAAACGGTTGTCAGTGCGTATGTGCCGTGATGGGAACGGACCAGCAGAGGCTGGGGTTCGTAGTCGGAGATACATCCGATTCCCAGATTGCCGTGCATGTTGTGAATATCCTTATCAAATTTGGTGCGGAAGGGGGAATTCTCAATATTGTGAATCGCCCTGTCATATCCGTTTTCGCCCAGAACGACGATGCCACCCCGTCTGGTACCGAGGTGGGAATGATAATCCACACCGAAGAAAAGATCAAATGAGCAGTCATCTGCGGCTGCTACTCCAAAAAAGCCACCCATTTTCAAACCTCCAAAAAGTTATTCAAACACAATGATTGTAGCAGATAATGTCCGTATCTGTAAATAAGGGATTGCTTACAGTTGACAGAATAAAAAATATGCCGGAAAATGCTTTTTTTTATAGAAGTATGGCAATAAATAAGATATAATGAAATGTGTGTTCCGGCAGGGACAGCACAGATGTGAGGAAGCATCTTTCATGTAAGGGGACATATATGAATATAGGACTGTTGTTAGGAAGTGTAGCGGACGAGTTCAGCAGTGCACTGTGTCGCGGTGCCGAGAGCGCTGCAAGAGAATTGGGAGAAAATCTGATTGTGATACCGGGGAAATATCTGGATCAACACAGTGAGGATCCCATGGAGAGATTCGAATATCAGTATAACGTTCTCTTTTCCTATGGGAAGAGCCGATCTCTGGATGCACTGATGATCTGTGTACCAACGATTGCGCCTGATGTTTCGCCGGAGGCGATCCGAAACTTTCTGGAGGGATTTGGTGAGATTCCCATTGTAACGGTTGCGTCGAAGGAGGGGTATCCGTCCGTAACCTTTGATAACCGGAGCGGACTGATTCAGGCAATGGACTATCTGATCCACACGATGGGCAAGAAAAAATTCGGCATGTTGAGCGGCCGGTTCGGCAATGCGGACGCCAAGGAACGGTATGATGTCGTGAAACTGTTTCTGGAAGCCAATCAGCTGGAGTTCGGTGAGGAACAGGTTGTGTTCACCGGAATGGATGATTGGAGTGAGGACGCCGCAGCAAAGCTTCTGGACCAGAATCCGGATATGGAGGTCGTGGTCTGTACCAATGACGCTATGGCACTGGGGGCATATGAGGAGATCAAACGCAGGAGACTGCAGATTGGACAGGATATCTATGTCCTGGGGTTTGATGATATCGAGGGCGCTGCCAATGCAGACCCGCCGTTAGCAACGGTGCATGCCAATGCGATGGCAATGGGGCATCAGGCTTTCATGTCTGTATATCGGTATGTGGCATGGAATAAGGAAACGAATCCCAGGATTCAGACATCTTTCGTGCCGAGAGAGTCCGTAGGATTTTATCACACGGATGAAGAGAATGATATCCTACAGTTTGTGGCGAATCTGAATGCGGACAGTGATGTTGCCTATTCGGCGGGCAAGGTTGTGGATTACCTGATGAACGGCAGCGGGATGTCGGCGGATGTCCTGCGGGCAAGAGAAGCATTCATGGAGTTCTACAGTTTATATTTCCAGATGATTCTGGAAGATCACATTGATGAGCGTAAGGTTGTGGAACTGCTGCGCCGGTTCAAGGGTATCGTGCGTGCAGGACTGCTGGACATGATTGATTCGCTGAAATTCAAGGAGATCGTGGAACTGGCGATGTATCAGGTGCTGGATAAGCAGCATTCCAAAACAGACGGACGTCTGATTGTCCAGCTCAATACACAGATGGATCACAAAATATATGAGTATGTACAGCAGAAGATTCAAAGGGAGCGGTATGAGCGTCGGAATCTGGAGTTTGACGTGACCAGGAATATGCGGAACATACTGATGATGAATGTGGATGCCGAAGCCAGCTATTCCACGCTGTTACGCGACATATACAGGATGGGTGTTACCAGAAGTTATCTGTATGTCTTTGACAGACCGATGCTTCATAATCCGGATGACGTATGGAAACTGCCGGAAGAGATGCTGCTGAAAGCATACACGCGGGGAGAATCTGCCTATTCCGTACCGAGAACGAAACAGCGGATTCCGTTCAATCATCTTTTCCGGAATCAATTCTTTGATGAAAGGGATGTTTCCTGTTATATCGTGCTGGATCTGTTCATTGGCCCGAGACAGTATGGAATTCTGGTCTGCGATCTCCCGTGCAGATATTACTCGCTGGCGGATATGATGTCCTATCAGTTCAGTACGGCAGTCAGAATTATCCAGATGACGAATCGTGCAAGGGAACTGGGCCATCAGTTGGAAGAGAGCCAGGAGGCACTGGCGGAGCACAAGGTTTCGATGGAAGTGACCGGCCTAACCGATTCCCAGACGGGTCTGTTCAACCGGATCGGATTCCGGTTGCATGCGGAGGAGGTTCTGCGGCAGGCACAGGAACAAGAGAGATACATTGTGGTTGCCCATGCGGATATGGATTATCAGAATCGGATTAACAGCCAATTCGGGCACGAAGAAGGAGACGCTGCAATCCGGGGGGTCGTTGCGATTCTGCAGGAACTGAAGGGACAGCGGATGGTAGTCGGCAGACTCTCCGGGGATGGATTCGGTATTGCCTTTGACACGAATGATCCGGAAGATGCGGAGCGATTGCGGGAACAACTGGAGGCGGTAACAGAGCAATACAACCGGGAGAGCGGCAAGCAATACAATGTGCGCCTGTCAATGGGGGTCAGTGCATGTTGCTGCACGGGCGAACTCCGCCTGGAAGACCTGCTCCGACAGGCAGATGACGATCTTTATCTCCAAAAGAAGAAAAAGAAATCGTTTATCGGTTGACAAACAATTTCAATCTGTGATATTATACCATTCGGTGGTGCGATATGTGCCGCAGAGGATTGGCTGCTATAGCTCAGTTGGTAGAGCGTCGCATTGGTAATGCGGAGGTCACGGGTCCGACTCCCGTTAGTAGCTTTTTGTTATATCCGGAATATGGGTGTAGATAGTACGGTCGAAGAGGGATGCGCGGAGCATTCCTTTTTTGTTGGAATCAGGGCGTCATCATCCTGTTTTCGTATAGACCGGGTCGGACAGTGTTGCTATAATAGAATGCATGGAATATGTTATAATAGCATAATAGCATAACAGCATAATAAGGAGCGACAGATATGGAAGTATTACAAGATATGGAACCGAAAAGAGTATTTCACTATTTTGAACAGATCTGCTCCATGCCACACGGATCCGGGAATACCCGGAGGATCAGCGACTGGCTGGTGCAGTTTGCCACAGAGCATAAGCTTGCATACCAACAGGACACATTGGGTAATGTGATTATCCGGAAACCGGCAACGGCAGGATACGAGGATCACGATGCGGTCATGCTTCAGGGACATATGGACATGGTTGCGGTGAAGGAGGCAGACTGCCTGAAGAATCTGGAGACAGAGGGTCTGGATCTGGAGATTACCGGGGATGATCTGCATGCCGTCGGCACCAGTCTTGGTGGAGATGACGGTATTGCGATTGCATATGCATTGGCAATTCTGGAGGCAGATGACATTCCACATCCGGAACTGGAGGTTGTGATTACCGTGGATGAGGAAGTGGGCATGGATGGCGCAACCGGAATTGATCTGACAGGGTGTAGGGCAAGAAAACTTCTCAATCTGGATTCAGAGGAGGAAGGGATTCTGACCGTGAGCTGTGCAGGTGGCGTACGAATCAAGAGTATGTTCCCGCTGGAGAGAACCGAAACGGAAGGAGAGATGCTTCAGATTCGCGTCAGCGGCCTGAAGGGCGGACATTCCGGACAGGAGATCAACAAGGGAAGAGCCAATGCCAATATATTATTGGGACAGATTCTGAAGGAACTGGCAGGAAGAGTCCCGTACCGGATACTTGCGGTGAGTGGCGGAACCAGAGACAATGTGATCCCGTCAGAGGCAGCCGCACAGATTGTGGTACAGGACGAGACCGTGGCGGCAGGGATGGAAACGATGCTACGGGAACAGCAGAGTGCCATTGCAAAACGATATCGTGACTCGGAGAATCCGGTGGTGCTGGAACTGCTCCGGCAGGGGAGAGGAACCTATTCTGCATGGACATCGGAGTGCGCAGAGAAAATGATACAATATCTGACAACACAGCCCAATGGTGTTCGCTCCATGAGTAAGCAGATAGAAGGACTGGTGCAGACCAGCCTGAATCTGGGGGTGATCGCCACGGAGGATACTTTTTTTACAGGCGATCAGGGATTGCGCAGCAGTGTGCAGTCGGAACTGGATGCACTTGCGGAGCAGGTGGAGCGGATCACAGGCGTTCTGGGAGGCAAAACCGCCAGAAGGGGAGCGTATCCGCCATGGGAATACAGGGAAGATTCCGAACTGCGGGATGTGATGATTGCATCCTATCAGGAACTGTTCGGACAAAAACCGATTGTAGAGGCAATCCATGCCGGGCTGGAGTGCGGAATTCTGGCAGCGAAATTACCGGGGCTGGACTGTGTGTCCATCGGCCCCATGATGCATGATATTCACAGTACGTCGGAAGGCTTGTCCATTACATCCACACAACGCTGTTTCCGGTATGTGCTGGATATTTTGGGACGATTATAGGAAGAGAGTATGAATCAGACAAGACAGCAGAGAATCTATCGGCAGATGTCCCGGGATGCGGCCGCGAACAGCATCCGTATTGCCAGAGAGCGGCAGCAGAGTCAGCCTGCCCGGGGACGTTATCCGGAACTGGAAGCAGCAAGAGAACAGCGGCAGCAGGAGACGAGGCGCAGCATGGATGCACGCAAACAGAAGCGGCGCTCCGGCAAGGCATTTATCGCCGGGATTCTGGTGATTATTGTCATGTGCGCGGTTTTGCTGTTTGTGACGTATCGAGTGTGAGAACAACACCGGTTTGGGAGAAAGAAGAAAAAAAGAAGATCCATGAAAAATGTACTTGCATTTCCCCGGGTGTTCGTATATAATCGTAGAAGTGACGGGGTGTGGCTCAGTTTGGCTAGAGCGCTATCTTAGGGAGGTAGAGGCCGCGTGTTCGAATCACGTCACTCCGACTGACAGAATCCCGGAAAATCTTGCTATGCAGGGTTTTCCGGGATTTTTCGTGTGGAAAGGGAGTTACGTTGATCATACAAAGCATATCTTTTCACGAGAGGAGAAATGGTATATAATGAATACAATCCGATGATGCGGCGGATATGTATACAAGGAGTAAGGCATTTGGCATGATACACAGATACAGGGGGAGATACAGATGAATCCGATACTAAGTTATGTGCTGGTGGGAATGTCAGTTTTGGAACTGACGCTGGGCGTTCATGTGATCGTAAGAGACAATCGGAAAGAATTATATAATTGGCTCTTTTTGTTTCTGTGTTGTGCAGCTGCCATGTGGGGGATCTGCTTCACATGCATGGGGAATCTGCAGGGAATTACCATTGCGGCCAGATTTGCGTGGCGGAATGGAATTATTGCAAGTATTCTGCTCAGCAATGCGGCATGCGTTGTTATCGTAAGTCACCTGATAGAAATGTCCCGGTTATTCAGAAGAGTTATCTATACGGTACTGGCTGTATGCAGCCTGGTAGCGATTCCGGCGGCGATGAATCCGGATACGGTGGAGTTCGTGGAAACTGCATACGGCTGGAGTTATGTACATCATTATACTGAGAGCCGTATCATTTATCTTTTCTATGAGGTTATGATCTGCATCCTTCTGTGCGTGATGTGTCTCTATGGATTTCGCAGAGGCAAGGCGAGACGATCCAGATTTTTTGCGGTGATCACGTTCGCCGGTCTGGTGGTTATGATGATCGGCGGCGTGTTTGATACCTGGCTTCAGTTTCGGGGAGATCCGGTGATGCCGGGAAGCGTCATTGCGGTTTTCCTGGTTGTGCTGATTATTTACTATTGCACCGTCCGGTATGCCGTGCAACGGATTACGAAACAGAATGCGGAGCATCATTTATATTCGATTATAGAAGAGCAGGTATTTATTCTGGATGAGAAAGGGAAAATCATCCAGGCAAACCGGTCGGCATGTTCTTACCTGAATGTCCCGGAGAAATGGCTGGTGAATCACCCGTTGGAAGAGTATTACGCATTTCAGACGGAATCGTTACAGACCGGCAGCGTGAAAGGCAGCTATTGCATGGATGCCGTGTGTAAGATAAACGGGGCAACCTGTGAACTGCGGGTGTCCCATATCCTGGATCCGTTTCATGAAACGCTGGGGGATGTTGTTGCGGTCATGGACAGATCAGAGCAGGATCGACTGCAGAGACAACTTCGGAAATGTGAACAGATCGCTGCCCGGAATAGCGATGCCAACAGCAGATTTATCGCCAATATGAGCCATGAAATGAGAACCCCGATGAATGTGATTCTGGGTATGAGCGAGATGGTGATGAAAGAGGATCTGACGGATTCTGCAAGAGAAGCGGTGGAGAATATCCATTCTGCGGGGGAAGATCTGCTGGATACGCTGAACAAGGTGCTGGATCTGTCCAAGATGGAAGCGGGCAGATATGAGCTTGTGTCCAAACCCTATTCCCTGTCCGAACTGGTGCGCAGAGCAGTCCGGATGGTTGAGGGGCAGCTGGCGGACCGGGATGTCCTCTTTTTTGCGGAGGTGAATCCGGCAATTCCGGATGAATTGGTGGGCGACGAGAAGAGCATCCAGCAGATCATGATCAATCTGCTGAATAATGCAATACAATTCACGGAACACGGATATGTGAAACTATATGTGGACGGTGATTTCCGGAGGGATGACCATGAGGGAATGCTGATGTTCGAGATCAGTGATACAGGAACCGGGATTCGTGTGGAAGAGATGGAGCGGATGTTTGAAGAATTCACACAGGTGGATGTGAAAACGCAGACTTCCCATCACAGAACAGGACTTGGGCTGACGATCAGCAGACATCTGGCGCGGTTGATGAAAGGGGATATTACCGCTTCCAGCGTGTACGGAGAAGGAAGTGTTTTCTGCGTCCATGTTCGTCAGGGAGTGAGAGATCCTAGGGGATTGGCGGATGCTTTGTCCGAGTGCAGAGGCAGAATTCTGATGGCGGGATTCTCAGACGAATTCAACCGGTTTGCACAGTTGATTCTGAATGATTATAAGATTGATAATGAGATTTGTGTGACGCCGGATGAGAAGGATCCGGAACGATTCCGGTATGTGGCTGTCCCGGAAGAATATTTCATAGCGCATGAGACCCTTCTGAGGCAAAACGTCAAGGATCGATTGGTGGTTGTCAGGAGAACGGAACTGGGCAGGAGCAGGAATGAAGCCAGGGGAACGAAGAGCGTCAGTATGCCGTTGTTCGGACTTCAGATGGCTTATCTTCTGTGTCACGGCGAGACGATGCAGGACAATCGGGAGGCGTGCCGGGCGTCCGCAGAGGCGGTTGCTCCGAGGGATTATTCCGGCAAGCGGATTCTCGTTGTGGATGACAGCATCATGAATCTCAGAGTAACCTGTGCCATGCTGAAGCACTGCCAGGCAGTAGTGGACACTGCGATCAGCGGAGAGGATGCACTTGCAATGACCGCTGAGAGAAAATACGATTTGATTTTCATGGATCACCTGATGCCGGTGATGGATGGCGTGGAAACGGTGGCAAGGATGCGGGGACAGAACCGGATACAGGATACGCCGGTGATTGCGCTGACAGCCAATGTGCTGGCGGGAACGAGGCAGTTTTTCATGGAAAACGGTTTTGATGATTATGCAATGAAGCCGTTGACGAATGCGAAACTGAACGATCTGCTGGATCGGTATCTGGGCGACGGGGACAATCAATAACAGAAAGGCTTGAAGGGAAGGCTCATTTGTGAGCCTTCTTTTTTGCGTGGTTATTTCAGAATGAAACTATTTTGACAGGATATGAATCTGGTTATTCCGAAACGCGCCAAGAGGAAGAAGGGATGGCACCCGCCTTTGAGATGAGTGATAAGTTGTAGAAGTTTTTCAAACGAAACATTTTCCAAGAATCATCTACCTCCGTGTTCCGGTTATGTGTTATAATCAGAGCACGGAGGTTTGTTGTGGTGCGTCCTGCCGGTCAGAATGGCGGGCGGACGGAAGCAGACCGGTATGGAGAAAAGGGACAGTATATGACAGAGAGCAATGTAGAACGGCCCGGCAGGGCACTTCTGGTTGGACTGGATACCGGAGAGGATTCTTTTTTCCGGCAGTCCATGGAGGAACTGGGAAATCTGGCGGAAGCCTGTGAGATGGAGCCGGTCGGTACGGTAATCCAGAAGAGCAGAGAGGTGAATCAGGCATTCTATATCGGACCGGGTAAGGTGGAGGAAGTGCGGGAGCTTGCGGAGGAACTGGATGCGGATCTGGTGATATTCGATAATGCACTGACTCCGTCCCAGCTGCGGAATCTGCAGGATGCGATCGGCAGGGCGGTTATGGACAGAACTACGCTGATTCTGGAGATTTTCGCCACCAGAGCGAAGACCAGGGAGGCCATGCTGCAGGTGGAGTGCGCAAGACTGCAATATATTCTGCCGCGGCTGGTCGGACTCGGGACGGCACTCAGCAGACAGGGTGGCGGAAGCGGCAGCAGGAGCAATAAGGGTGCCGGGGAGAAGAAACTGGAGCTGGACAGGAGACGTCTGGAAGCAAGACTGGCAGAGTGCAGAAGAGAATTGAAGGAAGTCGGCGAGAAGCGGATGACACAGCGGAAACTGCGGGAACAGGCAGGGATTCCGCGGGTGGCGTTGGTCGGATATACCAATGCGGGCAAATCCACGTTGCTGAATGCGATGATCGAGGCGTATTCCAGGGGAGAAGAGCGGGAAGAACGCAAAGTCATGGCGAAGGATATGCTCTTTGCCACACTGGATACGACGGTCAGGAGAATTGCTCCGGCCGGCAGACAGCCGATCCTCCTGTCGGACACGGTAGGATTCATTCATAAGTTGCCCCATAATCTGGTGGAGGCGTTCCGATCCACGCTGGAGGAAACGATACAGGCGGATCTGCTGGTGATTGTGGTGGATGCGTCCGATGAGGATCATCGGGAGCAGATCCGGGTGACACGGGAGACGCTGCGGGAGATCGGTGCAGGCAATGTCCCGGTAATCTACGCATATAACAAAGCCGACCGGTATCCGGAAGAGGGTTTGTATCCCCGGGTTCAGGGAGACCGGATCTATTTGTCGGCACTTCAGGGCGTTGGCCTGCAGGAATTATATGATCTGATTTTGGAGACGCTCTCGGATCGGTTCCGGGAGTGTGAGATGCTCCTGCCCTACCAACGGGGAGATGTGGTGTCTGCCCTGAATGAACAGGGAGCAGTGAGGGAACAGGAGTACACCGAGCAGGGAATTCGGCTGCGGGTGTGCTGCAGTATAGCGGATTACAACCGTTATCGGGAATATATTACGAAAGTGGAAGAGTCGTGACCGGGAAGAGGAAAGAGAAGAAACAGGATGGAATATGCCGCACAAAAAGATCCAGATGGCTGTGGATTCTGGAATTGGATTGTCTGTGCCTTGTGGTTGCATTGAATGTTCTCGCGTGGAAGAGTAACGTTTTCTGTGACTGGTATGCAGCCAGGGTTCTGCCGCTGTGGGTAGGTTCCTACGGACGATTGACGGGGCTTGCGCCTTTCTCGGTGGGGGAATGGATGATTGTCCTGCTGCTGGTATTGCTGGCACTGGCGATTGTGCTGATCCTGCCGGCGATCCTTGCAAGACATCGTGCTGCAGGAAGATGGATCAGGCGATTCTATCAGTTTCTGGGCTGCCTGGTTCTGCCGGTCTGTCTGTTGATGACATTGAACTGTACGATATTGTACCATTGTACCAGACTGACGGAGAAGGTCAGGGATACAGTCCGGGAACAGGGGATTGAGACAGAGGAGGGCGGACTTCCTGCCGGATATACGGCCCGGGATCTGCTGGACATCTACGAACTCATGGTGGAACGGAGCAATGATCTGGCATTGCAGATGTCCCGGGATGCAGACGGTAATGTGATGTATGAAGAGGACATGTGGGAGCAGGCGGTGGAGTATCTGCACGGGCAGGCGGAGAGGTATCCGCGGCTTAAGGGCTATTATCCCAGAACCAAGGAGATCCGGAATTCCTGGTTTCTGAGTCAGCAGTATATTGCAGGGTACTATTTCCCGTTTTCTATGGAATCCAATATCAACAGCGTCATGTATATCATGAATAAGCCCTTTACCATCTGCCATGAACTGGTACATATCCATGGATATATCTATGAGGACGAGGCCAATTATCTTGCCTATGTGGCATGTGTGGAATCCGGGAATCCCATGTTTGAATACAGTGCGTATCTTGGCGTGATGGGATATGTGTACCGGGATCTGGCAGGGTATGTGGAGCAGGGACGGATCAGTGCGGATGATATTCCGCGGATGAGCGAGCGGGTGTGGCTGGACAGTGTTTTCCTGACAGAGGAAGCCTGGGACAAGGTGGAGAAGCAGTCGTTTCTGAATACGGAATCGGTGGAGAAAGCTACGGACGTCGCCATGGACGCCTCCCTGAAATGGAACGGGGTTGCAAACGGAATCGACAGTTACAGCGATGTTGTTCTTTTGCTGCTGGAATACTACGCACAATAGAGAATCCCCCGGTGGCGGACAGAGAAGAGAGAATGGAGTATAAGAAATATGACCAAAGAGGATATTCGAATCAGTAAAGTAATCATGCATATCATGGACACGAACGTGGGAATGCCGGTGTTGTCCAATCAGTTGATCGAGTTTGGATCGGATCTGGCGGATTTCCTGCGGGAACATATCTACAAGATTGCTTCGGGGGATGATGGGAAGCAGTGTGAATTCCATCAGCAGGAATCGGAGATTTTCCGGTTGTTAGACACCTATGATGACGAGAATTTTATCGAGATCTCACGGAAGATTGCAGAGTATCTCTATGAGATCATGCACGCCAACGTGGAGATTCCTTCCGCAGATCTGATGGTGGTTCGTTTCCGGATTCAGGAATTCGAGTATTTGGCACTGCTGAAGATGAATTACAAGGAGTTCTACACCCATCGAACCCTTCCGGGAGAGGACGGAACCAATTACAATGAGTTGTTCAAATACAGGTCGATTCTGCCCTCGGAGAGCCAACGGCTCCAGGAGGCTGCGGTTATCTGTCTGAATGACCTGAATGTGCGGGTGGTAGAGCGGAAATATGAGGTGAATGGGGAAAAGACGAATTATTTTTCTTATCTGTTCCTGAAATGCAAGGCCAAACTGTCGGACAAAACGAAACTGAATATCGTGACCAAGGCAATTGAGAATATTCAGAAGGACAACTACGACGAATCCATGCAGTATGCGGTACAGATGAAGGCGAAGGAGATCATTCATGAAACGCTGGAGGAACAGGGAAGCTTCTCTGTCCGGGAGATTGCGGAGAAGGTGTTTGAAGAGAAACCGGAACTGAATGATGTTTTTCAGGAGAAAATGGAGAAATATGACATGGTACGGGAAGAGGTGGCTCCCAAGAGCGAGCGTACCATGAGGAAATACGAAACCCAGCATCTGATGACAGATACCGGTATCGAGATCAGGATTCCGATGGATCAGTACAAGGATCCTGACAGTGTGGAATTCATCACCAATCCGGACGGTACCGTGTCGGTGCTGATTAAGAACATCGGACATATTCAGGCACGGTTTTAAGATGCCAAAAAGCGTATCCTGACGCATGACGCGAAAGGATACGCTTTTTTATTCGGATAGGAATCTTCATTCCATCATCATGGATTGTATTTTTGTGCAACCGCCAGAACCGAATCGTAGGCTGCCTTGGGCTCACAATCCCCGTGGAAGAGCAGGGGGTAACTGGTTTCCCTGCGGAACCCGGTGAGCCAGCTTTCTTCATCCAGAAGGCACCAGAAGGTAACACAGTCAACATTTGCCTTGCGCTGAGTCTTCGCATCCAGATAAATCTCAAACAGTTTGGCATAGCGGTCGGCAAGCGCCTGCATGGATTGATCGGATGCATCGTTATTGTGGATATCCAGTTCCGTTGCATGGATGACAAGCCCCAGTGCACCGTAGGTTTCAAGTGCCAGCCGGTAATCATCCAGTTCCGGCTCATCCATCAGAAGATGGGACTGCATTCCCATGCCGTCGATCAGTCCGCGGTCGAGTAACGGCTTCAGAATGTGTGCTACGATAAAGTCTCTCTTCCAGTGCTCGTATGTGGTATAGTCGTTGTAGAACAGAAGAACACCCGGTTCTGCATATTCACGGGCTGTTTCGAAGGCAGCGAAGATGAATTCTTCACCAACAATCTCCTGCCAGAGGGAACGGGGACGGAAACCACCCTCATCCACGGCTTCGTTGACAACATCCCAGGCATAGATGACACCGGGATATTCGGCCTGAACGGCTGTCAGAACCGCACGGATGTATCCCCTCAGACGGGCCAGCATGGTTTCCTTATCTGCAAGCGGCGCTTTCTCGTCGTAGTTCTCATGGAAGAACCAGAAGGGCGTCTGGTTATGCCAGACCAGAGTATGACCCCTTAAGGGGATGTGGTTATCTCTGGCAAAATCAAGGTATTTCCGTACACGGTCAAGTGTTATGACCGGACATCTGTCATATTTGACCGGATCCCGGGATATGGTCTCATAATCCAACAGGAACATCGGTTTCATCTCGTTCTCACAGGTAAAACTGTTGAACTCGCCTTTCACAAGTTCCAAGTGCTTCGGGGTATCCATATCCTTGCGGGAGATGGCTACACCAATCTTAAAGTAGGGTTCGTAAGCTTTTCTCAGGCTCATAATTCTCCTCATTTCTGTGATACTATATTTCGCTGACACATGAACTGCGGGGTGCATGTCCGCTATACGGGCATGTGCCATCGAAGGGTACAGGAAAAGAATACCAGATTGACAGCCGAAAACTAGCCTATTATGAGGATGTTGTGTTCATTTATTGCGGAATTGCCGTGGAATGCGCTCAACGGTATCGCAAATCGGTATCTTAAATCGATGGTAAATCGATATCGGCACAATAATTGTGCACAATCCACAAAAATGGAGAGATGAAACAGTTAATTATAACGATACTGTACAAAAACAAGTAAAATCTATGCGTGTACAGGTAAAAAAAGTGTATTTATGGAAAAGGAATAAATCATATAATGATCTTATAAGTAGGTGATTGCTATGAAACATGCGAAACGTATTCGGATGAGCCGGAGAATCGGAAGGATACTGTTGCTCATGGCTGTGGTCGGGATGACTGTGGGATGCGGCAGGAACAGGCAGAGAGTCAATCCGATTGAACAGAACCGTTTTGAGGAAGCCCTTACCGGGAAGTGGGCGTACATTCATGACAAGGAAACCGTCGTGGCGGATTTTGAAGTGGACGGATCGGCTGTCTTTGAAAACGAACACTATACATATACATCCGACGATCAGTTCATCTATCTGAAGAAGCGGGATGGTGAAAGCATGAAGCTCCGGTATGAGATGGATCAGAAGACCGGGGATTGCATGTATGTATATATCCAGAGTACATATACCCGTCAGACCGGAGTGTCGACGGATGGTGTTGTGGGTGTCTGGAAGGAAGAAACGAAGAACTGGATGTTTGAGTTCACCGGCAAGAACACGTTTATGGAAGATGAATCCATGACGGGTTACTACGAAGTGGATGAAGCGGCAGGGACCATCAAACTGATGTATGGGGAGGCCTTGGAGGATACCGTATTCTTCTTTCAGATTACCGATGACAAAATGTTTGTGGAATATCCCTGGATGATGGTTCGTATGTAATAATGGTGGGAACGGACAATCCTGTCCGCTTTCATAGATTTTTTTCAAACGCAAAAGGGAGGTTATGGAATGAAAAAAAGAATTTTCGCAGCTCTTATGGCGGCTCTTATGGTAGTCGGCGTCGTAGGATGCGGCAAAAAGGACAATGCCAAAGATGGCAAAACCAGCTTAACAATGTGGTGTATCGCTACAGAGAGCGATTCCAACAGAAAATCCTACGAGAAGTCTATTCAGGATTTCAAGGACAATCATCCGGATATCGATTTCTCATGGGAGGCAATTGAGAACCAGGCATACAAGACCAAGATTAAGGCGGCTGTTTCCGCAAACGAAATGCCGGATATTTTCTTCACATGGTCCTGTGCATTCCTTGGCGATTTCGTATCTGCAGGACGTGTTTACTGCGTGGATGATGTTTACAAGCAATACGCAGATGAGCTTCCTGAGGTTATGATGGGTAACGTAAAATACGACGGCAAATATTACGGCGTGCCTATGACGATGAACATTGTTGGTATGTTCTGCAACATGGAGATTCTGAAAGAGGTTGGGTATACGGCAGTACCTGCTACATACGATGAATTGATCGAATGCTGTGACAAGCTGGTTGCTGCAGGTAAGATTCCTTTCGGATGTTCCGGAAAAGAGACCTGGTGTGTAACCGAGTACCTTGAGTCCATCATCGAGAAGACAGCCGGTGCAACTGCACTGAATAAGATCTTTGCAGGCACAGAGTCCTGGAACAATGCGGATGTTTCCAAGGCTGTTGGTATCTTCCAGGAGATGATTGAGAAGGGATACTTCGATCCTTCCGGTATCGCACTTACCAATGACGAAGTAAAAGCTAACTTCATGGACGGTAAATATGCATTCTATATGAATGGTACCTGGAACTGTGCAGACTTCGATAAGGCTGGTTTGTCAGACAAGATTGTTGTTGCTGAATTCCCTGTTATCGACGCTTCCAAGTCACAGCTTGGTGAGTTGATCGGCGGACCTTCCGATACACTTGCGGTTGCACAGGATTCCAAGAACGCAAAACTTGCTGCTGAGTCAGCATTCGAACTTGCAAAGGGCATCTGCCACTACGGTTATCTGGATGGCTGCGGTCTTCCTGCATGGACACCGGATTACGATACCTCATCTGTCAATCCGTTGACACAGTCCGTAGCAGAGATCTGTGCGAATGCAAGCCAGTATGTTCTTTTCGGTGATACAGCAATGACAGCCGAAAGTGCAACAATCTATCTTGAGTATGTCAGCAAGATTTATTCTTCTGAGATCAGCGGAGCAGACTTCGTATCCGGTCTTGTAGAGAAGATTAAATAACTCGGATGAATCAGAACAGGTAATAGAGCGGTTCTCATATGGGTTTCCTTTGAGAACCGCTTTTATTAAGGATGGTCCTATGAAAAAATTATACAGTAACAAGCTTACAATATGTTTATTTCTGCTACCTGCCATTCTGCTGTTTGTGGGTGTTCTGGTAGCACCGATCGTTATGTCGCTCTATTACAGTTTTTTTGACTGGGATGGAATCAGTTCTACCAAGACATTTGTCGGATTCAACAATTACAAAGAGATGTTTACGGATGACACCATCAACATGGGGCTCGCATTAAAGAATACCTGTATTCTTGCGTTGCTGTCTGTCGTGATACAGTTGCCGCTTTCCCTTTTTTTGGCATTACTGTTAGCGAAAGGCAGAAAAGGAGAAAGAGGGTTTCTTTCCGTGTATTTTATGCCTGTGCTGATCTCTACCGTAGTCATCGGTCAGCTGTGGATGAAGATCTACAATCCGGATTACGGTATTCTGAATGTGGCTTTGAGAAGTTTAGGGTTGGAGAAGTGGACCAGAATCTGGCTGGGCGACAAGAAAACAGCATTGTGGGCGGCCTTTGTTCCTACTTTGTGGCAATATGTAGGGTACCATATGTTACTGCTGTATGCAGGCGTGAAGAGCGTTCCCCCGGAATACCGTGAGGCGGCTATGATTGACGGCGCACGGGAGGGGCAGATCAACAGGTATATTATCATCCCTTATATCAAGCCGATCTTGAAGATCAGTGTCATCTTTGCGGTGACGGGGTCCTTCAAATCCTTTGACTTGATCTATGTATTGACCAATGGTGGTCCCGCAGGAGCCACGCAGGTTCCCAGTACCCGAATGATTGAGTTACTGTTTACACGAAACCGATATGGTATGGGTAGTGCAATCGCCACCGTACTGATTGTTATGTGTTTCGTCGCGGCATTGCTGATCGGATTTTTCTTCAGGGAAAAGGAGGACTGAGTATCATGGCAAAAAATACATCACATTCAGGACTCTCACCGAGAAAAGTAACGAAGGAGACTCTGATTTATCTGTTCCTGGGAATCTGGGCGTTGATCAATCTGTTTCCGTTGTATTGGATGTTCACCTTCTCGCTGAAGAGCAACAAAGAGATTCACGGTGACAATATTATCGGACTTCCGAAGAATTGGCTGTGGAGTAACTATGAGACAGCGATTAAGAACGGACATATTTTTGAAACCTTCAAGAACAGTGCGGTTATCGCGATTATAACGATTGTTATTGTCATGTTTGTTTCTCTGATGGCAACATTTGCGCTGACCAGATTTGTCTGGAAGGGCAGAAAAACCATGAACAAGTTCTTCATGTTGGGACTTACGATTCCGGTTCATGTGGCAATCGTTCCGCTATACATTTCGTTTTCCAAACTCAACATGCTGGATACGATCTGGGCATTGATCATACCGTATGCGGCGTTCTCGCTGGCGATGGCGATCATGGTTTGTACGGGATTCATGCAATCCATTCCGATTGAACTGGATGAGGCTGCGTGTATCGATGGCTGCGGTACCTGGAGGATCTTCTTTACAATTATCTGTCCGTTAATGAAACCTGCAGTTGCAACGGTTTCGATCTACACCTTCCTACAGTGCTGGAACGAATTGATGTTTGCAACAATTTTCATGAACAAGATTAAGACGCTTCCGGTAGGTGTTCAGGCACTGCATGGGAAGTATCTGGTGGAATGGGGCCCGATCGGGGCAGCCATGGTATTGGCGACATTCCCGATGCTCATTTTTTACATTATTCTGAGCCGTAAGATTCAGGACAGTTTTATCGCAGGTGCAATTAAAGGTTAGAAAATTCAACTTCCTTGGAAAAGGAACCGCCCCCCGAATGTGATGTTTACATTCGGGGGGCGGTTCGCTTTGGAAACGGGAGAGTCCTTTACGGAGGAAATGATAAGGGCAGTAGCTGTTCCTTTTTCTTGAGCAAAATAGACATATATGATATTCTATTAACAGATAAGGAAAAGCGGAGGAACCGATGAGGAAACTGTTTCGGAAGCGGACAACGGAATACAAACATTCACTGCGGCAGGAGACAATGCGGCTTTTTGTGTCGATTTTGTGTATCCTGGCGCTTTTGTATTTGGTTGCTTCTCTTTTTATCAGCCGTCGTACGGACAACGACTATCGGACGAGCACCTCGGAGGCCGCGGTAAACAACGTTGCATCCTACATTGCCAATTGTGTAGACACCTATAATTATATCTCAAGATTAATCATGGTGAATCCCCGGGTGGTCAGTTTCCTGCATGCAGAGAACGCCGAGAGTGCATCCTACGAGGCCAGAATGGGGATGTATGAAGTACTGAATATGTACAACAGCATCAGTTATATTGAATCTGTATACATCTTCCGTAACGATAAGCAGTATGCGAATACCGGTAAGAGTGAGTATAGGATCGATACCTCTGCGGATGAGTGGCAACGGGTGATGGATGCAAGAGGCAGTAAGGTCATAGCCGTTGACGGCAACGGTATGATGATCAAAAACTACGGAGAGCCGACGTTAACATTTTCCCGTGCGATCTATGATACGAACTCCCAGAAGCTGCTGGGAATGCTGGTGATGAACATCTCGAATGAGTGCTTTGATGAAGTATTGAACTTCCAGGAGAGAAGCAATATCTGTATTTTGGATGCGGATGGGTCCTATCTGTGCGGAGACAGCGGCATGGCAGAATTCTTCCGTGACGATTATGAGAATGATGTGGTTTCCCGTCGGAAAATCAACTATATGGGAAGAAAGGTGTCTCTTGCGGGAAGAAAGGCAGTGAATTCGCTGATCATTCTGGGTTGCACCCGATATGGAAGCAAAGTGATTCCGCAGGAAACCGTTATTACGCTTGGTATCATCTTTATTACCTGTCTGGCGTCAACCGTTATCAGTGCAGGCTTTATTCGGAAGAAGATTACCGGACCGATCATGACGCTGGATGGGGCGATGGACAGGACGAAATCGTCCGGGTGGATAGAACGTATCGATGCAGATATGCCGGATAACGAGATTGGGCATCTTGCAGAAACCTACAATCAGACACTGGATTATCTGAATGAACTGTTTCAGCGGCTTCTCAAGGAAGAGGAAAATATCAGAATGGCGGAACTCCGCGTGCTTCAGGAACAGATCAAACCGCATTTCCTCTATAACACCCTGGAAACCATCGGCTACATAGCGGTTGAAGAAAAAGCGGAACGGGCGCACGCCGCCCTGGAGACGCTGGGCAGCTTCTATCGCAATTCCTTAAGCAAGGGAGAGAGGGAGGTTCCTTTCCGAAGGGAACTTGCGATCACCAAGGACTATCTGAGTTTGCAGAAATTGCGGTATGGCAGTAGCTTTGATGAGGAATATGAGATTGATGACGATACCCTCGATGTAAAAGTACCGAAACTGATTCTGCAGCCGATGGTGGAGAATTCCATTTATCACGGGGTCCGGCTGAAGGGGGAGAAATGCATTATCCGTGTCAGTGCCCGGAATACGGAGGAAGGACTCCTGATCGTGGTCTACGATACCGGCGTCGGTATGAATCAGGAGCAGATTGATAAACTGCTGGGGAAGGATTCCGGGATGTGTCAGCCGGATGCGGCACCGGATGATGGGAACTCACAGGATGTCCGAGCTATTGCGCAACGCCCGGAAAAGGAGCAGACGGGTACGCACCGGAATATACCGGGAAGCGGGTTTGGTCTGGTGGGAACCATTGAACGTATCAGGTATTATTGTAACAGGAATGATGTGGTGAAGATCACAAGCGAGGAAGGAGAATATACCAAGATAGAGATTCTCATTTCAAGGGAGATGCGTGATTAGAAACGGAGGATCGTATGTACCCGGGAATCGCTGGCAGGACAGGCATCCTATGGGAAGGGGATGTGTTATGTGAGGGGGGACGATATGTACAGGGTTATGATGATTGATGATGAGGAGAATGCAAGGAACCTTCTGAAAGCGTCTATTGATTGGAAAGGACTTCCGCTGGAATTCGCCGGCGAAGCGTCCAGTGGAATTGAGGCGATTAATACCATTGACGAGATCAATCCGGATATTGTGTTCGTGGATATTTTCATGCCTTTCATGAATGGGATAGAGTTCACGAAGCTTGCCACAGAGCGATATCCCGATCTGATCGTGATCGTGCTGACCGGGTTCGATGATTTTGAATATGCACGTCAGTGTGTCAGCCTTCCGGTTGTGGAATATATGCTGAAACCCATTGTCAGAAGCGAGATTCAGGCGGTTCTGGAGAAGGTGCTTCAGAAACTGGCAGAGAGGAAACCGATCCATCCGGCTCCCGATGCCGAGGAGGAGCCCTGCCTGGGAAACGGGCTGGAGCAGATTGTGCAGTATCTGCAGGACAATTATACGGATTCATCCATTAATCTGACGGGGGTTGCACAGCTTTTCGGTTTCAACTCCAGCTACCTAAGCCGCAAGTTCAAGCAGGAAATCGGCATGTCCTTTGTGGAATATCTGATGAAATGCCGCATGGAACGTGCCATGGAACTGGCACGAAGCGGTATGAAGATGTTCTGTACAGCCAACGAGGTGGGCATTCCCGATCCGAATTATCTTGGCCGCTGCTTCAAGAAATATACCGGAAAGAGTTATTCGGAATATGTTGCCGAGAATGGAAAATAGACGCATTGTTACATAAAAAAGGAAAAGCTTTTGGATAAAAGCTTTTCCTTTTTCAATTCGGTACTGCGCAAGATGGGACTTGAACCCACACGTCGTTGCCAACACTAGATCCTTAGTCTAGCCTG
>JAEDCX010000095.1 GCA_016293925.1 Lachnospiraceae bacterium
ATTCCACCATCCACCGGCCCCAATTGGGTCAATTCCACCCAGCAAGTCATCGAAAGTCCCAAAATCCGCCATCCGCCGGCCTCAATTGGGTCAATTCCACCCAGCAAGCCATCGAAAGTCCCAAATCCAGCCATCCACCGGCCATCCGCCGGCCCTAATTGGGTCAATTCCACCCAGCAAGCCATCGAAAGTCCCAAAACCCACCACCTACCGGTCATCCACCGGCCCTAATTGGGTCAATTCCACCCAGCAAGCCATCGAAAGTCCCAAAGCCCACCACCTACCAGTCAACTACCAGCCCTAATCAAGGAGGAAGAAATTGAACAAACATAAGATTGAACAAATGCTGCAAAAAACCAATCAAGAAATCAAAAACATACAGGAACAGCTTAAAGAATATCCACCGGGGCATATTTCATGCCAAAAAAACGGCAAGTACACGAAATGGTATCAGGTAGAGCACGGAGCCAGGAAGTATATCCCGAAAGAGCAAAACAATCTTGCCAGAACGCTTGTATACAAACAATATCTTCTATCATCACTTCATGACTTATCGGTTGATCAGAAGGCATTGCAGGAATACCTGAAACAATACAAGAATTATCGGTCGCAGGCGGACACATTCTTGCAGAATCCGCATTATCAGGAGATTCTGCAAAACGTCCCCGCTCCCGCAAAGGATGATCTGGACGTATGGGCACATGAAGAATATACGAAAAATACATATAGCCAGAACAGCCTGAAATACTGTAGCATTTCAGGCAATACTCTGCGTTCAAAGTCAGAAGTCATTATTGATCAATTATTATTCATGCATGAAATACCGTATCGATATGAATGTGAATTGAAACTTGGAGAAAGCATAGTTTATCCGGATTTCACAATAAGACATCCGATAACAGGAGAATTTGTATACTGGGAACATTTTGGCATGATGGATTTGCCATCCTATTCGCAGAAGGCCTTTGCGAAAATGCAGAATTATTGCGCAAACGGATATATCCCATCCATAAACCTGATAACAACCTTTGAAACAAGTGAGTGTCCTCTGGATGCGGTCAAAGTTGAAAAAATCATCCTGCAATATTTTGAGAATCCAAAGTGTTAACACGGTTTCAAGAGGACTTCATTCAATTCACACAGTTTATCTATACTATGCTATAATGATACAATCAGAATCGGACGGAGATATCGGCTTTTGAAATTTTCATTCAATTGAAAACAGCAATAGTCATTGATTGCAGTGTGTAAATTTGCTATGTTAGAATCGTGTAAGTGCTTTGTTTGAAAACGAGGATATGAAGGGAAGCCGTGATGAACCGGGAACGATTGAAAGCCTTTGAGAAAATACCGGACATACGGTCTTTTGGAGGACGATAAGGCATAACCGATGCACGGAAATGAGATATAAAATAATACGATAAAACGGAGGTACATTATGGAACAGCAAGAAAAAATGATGTTAGGCGCACAGGGCACCGGAGAAAAGACGGAAGGAAAGCTGGGATTCAGTCAGAATCCGATTATTACGTCCATGTATACCGCGGATCCCGCACCGATGGTTTATGGGGATACACTGTATCTCTACACCACACATGATGAGGATTGTCTGGTCAATGATTTCTATACCATGTATGACTGGTACTGTTTCTCCACTACGGATATGGTGAACTGGACGAATCACGGAGCGGCGTTCTCCCTGGAGGATATCAGTTGGGCGGATGACAGAGCATGGGCGCCTCAGGCCATTGAGCGGAACGGCAAATTCTATCTCTATTGTCCCGTTCATAAGAAAGATGGCGGGATGGCAATCGCTGTCGGGGTATCGGACAGTCCGGTGGGACCGTTCCGGGATCTGGGATATCCGCTGGTAGATGAAGGTGACTGGAACGATATTGACCCTACGGTGTTTATTGACGATGACGGACAGGCGTATCTTTATTTCGGCAATCCGGAGCTTCGGTATGTCCGTCTGAACGAGGATATGATTTCCTACGACGAAACGGTAGGCGTGGTGAAGATTCCGATGACGGAGGAGGCCTTCGCAAAGGGCGGACACATGACCGGCACCACATATGCGGAAGGACCGTGGTTCTACAAGAGAAACAATCTTTACTACATGGTATATGCTGCGTTCAAAGATAAGGGCTGCAACGAGCATCTTGCGTATTCCACATCCGTATCCCCCACAGGTCCCTGGGTATATGGGGGCGTACTGATGACCGAGGAGGGCGGAACCTTTACAAATCACCCGGGTATTGCGGATTTCAAGGGACATTCGTATTTATTCTACCATACCGGAGAACTGCCGGATGGCGGAGCCTTCCATCGTTCTGTCTGTGTTGCCGAATTTCGTTACAATGAAGACGGCTCCATCGATACCATTGCGAAATGTGACGGTGTGAAGGGCATTGAAGAATAACGGATGAAGTACAGTTATGAGGTTGTGCACTGGCCCTGGCAGGAATGCTGTTCTTCCTCTATTTCCTGTTATACACGGACAAGGATCTGAAGACGAATGTCTGACAGAAAAGAAAAGTTGTGAGTACACAGAAGCCAAAATATGCTATAATTAGAATCATCCGGAATCGGAATGCCTGTGATGGAATTCCGTCATATGCGAAGCCGTGATTTCGGGTAGTGAAAAGAACAAAGAAAGAGGTATGTGCGATGAAGAAAAATCCATATGAAGGTACACAGACAGAGAAAAATCTGGAGGCGGCTTTCGCCGGTGAATCCCAGGCAAGAAACAAATATACTTATTTTGCATCTGTAGCTAAAAAAGAAGGCTATGAGCAGATGGCAGCCTTATTCCTGAAAACTGCGGATAACGAAAAAGAGCATGCAAAGATGTGGTTTAAGGAATTGAAGGGTCTGGGAGATACCGTGGCAAACCTGAATGCAGCCGCAGATGGAGAGAATTACGAGTGGACGGATATGTACGAGGAGTTTGCCAAGACTGCAGAAGCAGAAGGATTCCCGGAACTGGCAGCCAAATTCCGTATGGTAGGTGCCATTGAGAAACATCACGAGGAGAGATATCGCGCCCTGCTGAAGAATATTGAAACTGCGAAGGTATTTGAGAAGAGCGAAGTGAAGGTATGGGAGTGCCGGAACTGCGGTCATATTGTAGTGGGAACAAACGCACCGGAGGTATGTCCGGTATGTGCGCATCCACAGGCGTATTTTGAGGTCTGCGCAGAGAATTATTAAGCAGACACAACAGCGTGATATGGGAAAAGGGCGATGGATTTCGCCCTTTTTGTGCCACTGGCAGAGAAAAACAGGAACGGGTATGAGGGAGAGACTTGTTGTGGATTCCAAACAAAAGAGAGAAAAAGAGATTGTGCATAGAATATTGCTGGGCGCGGGTGTGCTCTGTGCCGCATTGATTGCAGTGATCATCGTGACCAATATACAGAAGGTAAGTAGGATCAATTCATTACGGTCGGAGCGGGATTCCCTGCAGACAGAATGTGACGGACTCTGGACAGAATGCTCCAAACTGGAGGGGGAGAGAGATTCCTACCGGGCATCCAGTGAAGCGTATCAGATGATCGTGGAGGCTGGAAAACGGAGAAGATATACGTATCAGCCGGTGGTGCATTCCACCATGGAATGGCAACGGAACATCGAAGGGGATACGAATTACGAGATTACCATGAAGCATTACTATGCCGCAAGGAATTATCTGGCTACCGGTATCGGGGACAGACTCTGGGAGAATGCTTTTTTCCTGGGAGACAGTGTGACGGAGAGCGTTGTGGGAGATTCGCTGAATCTGTTGGGAACCACGTACCCTGCCACCGTTGCGGAGGTATTGAATATCGGGACATACGAAGTAAATGCCATCGGAGGATCGGGCTTCAGCAGTCATGGAGGGAGCCCGTTCTACGGCAGACGGGAGGAATTCCCGGAAACCGCGGATGTTGTGTTCGTAATGGGGGGAATCAATGATTCTTTTCTGTACAACACAGGAGAGATCGAGCTGGGGACGCCCCAGGACGGACAAGGTCTGGCAGGAGAGATTGAGCAGGTCTATTCCTATATCGACGAGCGTTACCCGGATGCGGATGTGTTTGCGGTGATTCCGTACAATCTGATGCTGGACTGGCCGTTGGGGAGGATCGCCCGTCAGGAGTGTCTGTATGAGACATACGATCTGATCCGGCAGATGGCTGAAAGTCATGGGTATTATATTATCGATCTGTCGGAATGCGGTTTCCTGGAGCTGACGGATCAGACCTGTAAGGCACCGTTCTATTCCGGCGGTGTTCATCCCAACGGGTATGGATTCCGGATGCTGGGCGAGATGATTGCGGCAGATGCGGTTCGTCTCAGAACGGGCAGTGCGTATGGTCTGGAGGGATATGATCAGCTGCCGGAGATTGTGATTCCCACAGTAAACGAGGACGGATTCGTAGAGCGTAATTAACCCGTGACGGAGTGACCGGACATGAGCGGAAGGAACAACATGATTATTTTCGAGGATGAATCCTACATCATATGTCATAAACGTGCCGGAATTCCAACCCAGACAGCGGATCTGCGGAGCATGGATCTGATGCATGAGCTGACAGCCTGTCTGGCGCGCAGAAAGCCCGGAGATAGGAATCCGTATCTGGGACTGATCAACCGGTTGGATCAGCCGGTGGAGGGTCTGGTGCTGGTTGCGAAAAACGAGAAGGCGGCCGCGATTCTGAATGGTCAGCTGCGGGATCATTCCATGCACAAGCATTACCTTGCCGTTGTGGAAATGCGGCAGGAATTGGAAACGCATTGTGAATATTCCCTTCTGACCGATTACATCATACATGACAAAAAGAGCAATCTGGCCGTTGCTGTCGACGAGCATGATGCGAATGCGAGATGTGCAAAGCTGTATTGGCGGTTTCTCGGATGCAAAGATTCCCTGGCGTTGTTGGAGATCGAGCTCCTGACGGGGCGGCATCATCAGATTCGGTTTCAGCTGTCCCATGCCGGATATCCTCTGCTGGGAGATACGAAATACGGAACACAGGCAAGCAGGGCGATTTCTTCGCGATACGGCTGCACCTCGGTTGCTCTGTGTGCATACCGGCTGTGCTTCCGGCATCCTGTGTCCGGTAAAGCCGTGGAATACCGGGTGGAACCCCGGAATCCCCTCTTCCATATTTTGAATGATTGATGCGTTGAGATAATCCTCATACTATTACCGGGTACTGTTTCAAGTATGACGTAATGGATGAGGA
>JAEDCX010000096.1 GCA_016293925.1 Lachnospiraceae bacterium
TCACACGCGACTTACTCATAATAGCAACTAAGATTGCGAATGTCAACTGTTTTTTTGCAAAAAATACAAACAATTTTTCAAACATGCAAAAAAGCCCCAGAATGCGGGCTTTTTTGATTCATTTACTCCAAGTTAATTGTCAAACTATCCTCTTCCAGTTTCAAAATTAACTGAATTGTGTCGAAATTTTCTGAAATTGTATCTTCATTTACTTCGATGACCAGAACAAGGTCTTTGGTTTCCCCTGCCGCGAAACTTCCCTTGAATTTGGATAAGTCATCCGACAGCCAGGTTGCCAGCGTATTATTCTGCTTCCCGTGGTTGATAAAAATACGAAATCTGGTATTGATGTCACGGATATTCAATTCCGCCTCCGTCGCCCCCTGATTCGTCACATCAAAGTGGAACAGGATCAGCACTTTCCCTTCCGCAGCATCCATACTGACATACTCATCCGTAGAATGCGACTGCGTAATCTCGTACCCGGCATACTCTATGGAGAATTCCGGATACCCCAGCATCTGTGCCATAGAGCGCACGCCGCCGGATTCTTCCACCTTGTCCGCATCAATGAATCCCGGATCGGAAGGTATCACCGGCTCATCCGGAAGAACATTCTCCTCCACGATGGGAATCTCCGGAATATCCGGCTTCTGATCTGCTTGCGCAAGTTTGTCCGGATCCACAATTCCGGAATTCTTCTGATAGTTCTTATCATATTTCAGCAGAACATCCGCCGCATATTGTACCACCAGTTTATGCTGTTCCTCGGTCATCTCCGGAATTGCCTTTCCGCAGCCGGTCAGCATGCTCCCCACCATACCGAGGAGGAGCAGACTCATCATTCTCTTCTTCATAGCAATCGCCACGCCTTTCTACCCTGCGCGATCGGATGATCCATATCGTTAACATCTGTCCGTATATTATATCACGACAATGATTGCGCGTCCAGTTCAAACCAGAATTCCACGCCGTCCTCATAGTTATTGACGCCATACGCCTGTCCCATGGAATCCTGAATTGCTTTTACAATAGACAGACCGACGCCGCTTCCGCCGTATTCTCTCGTCCTTGCCTTATCCACTTTGTAGAATTTCTCCCAGATATGCTCCAGGGAATCCTCCGGAATCGGCTGTCCCGTATTGAACACGGAGACCCGCACCTTCTTTGCCACCGTATCCGGTCTGACATCAATCCGGATACATCCGGCACCGTCAAGATGGTTCAATGCATTGGAAAAATAATTATTAATCACCTCTTCCACCCTGCTTTCATCCGCCCATACCGGAATCGGTCCCTCCGGAGTAACGGATACCACAGCCTGATGGTTTTTGATCAGGATATCCGCCGACTGGACATAATTGCGGATCAGCTGCATGATATCAAATTGTTCCAATTGTATGACATCATTACCGAATTCCAACCGATTCAGTTCCAGCAGTTTGCAAACCATCCTATTCATTTTCGCCGATTCATCCATGATTACCTCACAGTAGAAATCCCTGCTGCTCTCATCATCCCGGACGCATTCCTTTAATCCCTCGGCGTATCCCTGAATCAGTGCAATCGGTGTCTTTAACTCGTGGGAAACATTGCTCAGGAATTCCCGGCGCATCGCATCAATCTGCTCCTTTTCTGCAATGTCCTTCCGCAGCTGCAGATTCGCCTGCTTCAGTTCGGAGATGGTCTGCTCCAGAACCTCCGACATGACATTGACATTTCTGCCCAGTTCCCCGATCTCATTGCTGTCCTCCCCGGAATACTTCTCCGTAAAATCCAGATCCGCCATCTTCTTTGAAATATCCGACAGTTTTGTGATCGGCTTCGTTATTTTCATCGTGGTAAACCAGATGATCAATGCGCTCACAAACGTAATGCCAAGCCCCGTATACAACAGAAACGTATTGGAAATATGCGCACTCTCCGAAATACTCTCCAGCCCCGAGCGAAGCAGAAAAGCATATCCGTTCTCCAGAATGCCCCACATCTCCAGATATTCGGTCTGAAATCTGGTTTCCGTGGAGCGCTGGACAATATACCGGTCTGTCCTTTTCAGCACTTTTGCCTGCGGATTCGGTTCTGAGACCAGTCCGTATACATATTCCATCAGCTGTTGACGGTCCTTCATGTTGGAGAGAATAGACACTTCCAGTTCGTTCTGGGTATTGATGACCACCACCGAAATATTGTGTTTATTCGCCACATGAAAAATCTCTTTAACCGCTTTCTCATCCTGCAGTTGTCCGTTTGCGGCCGCCTGATCCACCATCTGGTACAATTTCGTCAGATTCTTCTGCTTTTTGTTGAGATAATACTTCCCCAGCAGCAAAATGTTCATGAAATAGCAGACCAGAATCGTTCCCGCAGTCAGCAAAATAAAAATGACAGCAAATTGTTTTCTTATCGAATGCTTATACATCTTCGCATCAGTATCCTTTTCCTTCTATCCAATCACAGATTACCATCCGATATGCTTTATCATCCGTTTCATATCATCCTGCTTCCGCCCCCTTCCTTATCTGTGCGAAATTACACCTCAAACTTATACCCCATGCCCCAGATTGTCTTGATACAGTCTCCCTTTTCACCCATTTTGCTGCGCAGCTTTTTCACATGCGTATCAATGGTTCTGGCATCCCCGAAATAATCATAATTCCAGACATTGTTCAGAATCTTCTCCCTGGACAGGGCGATACCTGCGTTTTTGACAAAATAAACAAGCAGTTCAAATTCCTTGTAACTCAGTTCAATCACGCTTCCGTTTATTCTGACTTCATGGGCGGGCATATCGATCACAATGCCATTGACCTCCAGCACTTCCGATTCATCCTCATTCATGGTACGCCTGAAAATCGCTTCCACCCGTGCTACGAGAATCTTCGGACTGAAGGGTTTGGAGATGTATTCATCCACGCCAAGCTGAAAGCCCTTCAGTTCATCGTTTTCATCGGATTTCGCAGTCAGCATGATAATCGGTACTTTCGAATACCGTCGAATCTCACGACACGCTTCCCAGCCGTCCATAACCGGCATCATCACATCCAGAATGATCAGATCGATATCCTTTTCCTCCAGGAAAATATCCACGGCCTTCTCACCGTTCTCTGCCTCAATCACAATGTAATGATTTTTGGTCAAAAAGTCGTTGACCAGTTTCCGCATACGGGCTTCATCATCCACCACAAGAATCTTTCGTTTGTCCATATTGATCTCCTCTTTCCTTACAGCATATCAGGAATTTGTGTCCTTTGTGTGAAAAGGATTTATTCTTTTTCGGGATTGAGACGCAGCTCCAATTCTTTCTGACGAACCGTGTCCTCCCGTTCCCGCAATTCCTGTTCCCAGGAGGAGTATTGATTCTCAAGGTTTCGTTTGTAGTTCAATATGTTCGGATTACTGCTGTTACAGGAGATCAGGATCATGGCAATCATGCCGATACCCAGTATCACACAGGCGAGCACTGCCGTAATATATTTCTGCCGGTCGAAGTTCTTCTTCGCCGGTCTTCCGCTTTTGATCTGTTCTGATACCGCCACAGGCGCATTCAGGATCCTGCCTGCCGGCACGGGAGGAATCTCCTCCGTAATCCCCTCCATCTCCTCCAGCCTGCCGCGCATCTCCTTTAGGAAATCCATCCCGACGGGCGTTGTAAAAATATGCTGCTCGATTGCTTTCCGGTATACGTTCAACACTTCCTCCGGTTTGGAATAATCCAGACGATTCTGAAGCAGTTCTATTTTCTGCGCATCGCCCCTGGCCAATGCCGCATCCTCTTTGCTCTGAAACAAATATCCCTCTACGATCAATTCTTCCATACGACCCTCCGTTTTATTCCATTATATCAGACACCCCCGGAATTGAAAATATCATTGAAACACTTCTCCGTACATGTTATGATTCTATCAACACGAATTCACGGGGGATTCTACATATGAAAAATTCTATTTTTGAAATACTGGAAGACTGGAATTGCGATATTGACACTGCCATGGATCGCTTTCTGAACAATGAAGAACTGTTTCTCTCCTGTCTGAAGACCTTTTCCCGGGATCCGGAATTTGCAAAACTGAACGACGCAGTACGGACCGAGTCCTACGAGGAAGCATTTGAATATGCCCATAATCTGAAAGGAGTATCCGGGAATCTCGGACTGACCCCTTTGTACCAGTCTCTGGTTACGATTGTGGAGTCCTTACGCAGCAAAAACTATCAGAACATCCATATGGAATTGTCCGATGTCAATGAACAATTCTCTTTGTATCAGACCTTTATCGGCGAATAAGGAGCATCGCTATGACCCACAATGTACAGCCCAAAATAGCAATGATCAACGACATCAGCGGTTTCGGCCGGTGTTCCATCACCGTGTCACTGCCTGTCATCTCCCAGCTTCAGGTCCAGTGTTGTCCGCTTCCCACATCCATTTTCTCCAACCATACCGGATATGACAGCTTCTATATGGAGGATTTCACCCACCAGATGGTTCCGTATATCGAGGAATGGCAGAAGCTGAACCTCCATTTCGACGGAATCTGTACCGGTTTTTTAAGCAGTGTGGAACAGATTGACATCGTATCTTCCTTTATCCGTTCTTTCAAAACCCGGGATACGATTGTCATTGTGGATCCTGTTATGGGGGACGATGGCGCTCCCTATTCCACTTACACGGATGAGATGTGTCAGAAGATGGTGGAACTGGTTCGGCATGCCGATATTATCACCCCCAACCTGACAGAAGCCTGCATTCTGACAGGCACCCCCTACCACGCCGGCTGTACTCTCCGGGAGATCCGGCAGATTGCGGAAAAGCTTGCCGGTCTCGGTCCATCCAGAATCGTCATTACAGGCATTTCCCAGAAGCGATATATTGCCAACCTTGTTTACGTAAAGGATACCGGCTTCTGCATCCGCAGAACACACTGCATCGGAACAGAGCGCGCCGGTACCGGAGATATTTTCAGTGCCATTATTGCGGCGGACGCCGTGAACCGGGTTCCCTTTGCCGATTCCGTCAGCAGAGCGTCTGCTTTTATCAAACGCTGTGTGTCCGAATCCATTGCCCGCAACGTACCGGTTACAGACGGCGTATGCTTTGAAGAGATCCTGCATACACTGAGACCAAAACGGAACCGCATCTGAT
>JAEDCX010000097.1 GCA_016293925.1 Lachnospiraceae bacterium
GTTTGTTTCCCATGATCGGTACTTTATCCGTCAGGTAGCAACCGGACTGCTGGTACTCGAAGAGGATGACGTACAATATTATTCCTGCGGATATGAGGAATATCTGGAGCGGAAGAAGCATAAAGATGACAAAGGTGTCATAAATACAAAAAAGGATGACAGGAGAAATCCGTCACCAACCCTTCCGGAGAAACCGGAGAAGCGTTATTACAATCCCGGCAAAGAAGCAGCAAAGCGGGAGGCATTATTACAGAAACTGGAAACGAAGCTGATGGAGTGCGATACTCTTTTGGCTGATTTGAAACTTCAACTCTTAGATCCTGCCATTGCAACGGATTATGAGAAATTAGGCGAGATCCAGAGCAAAATTGACGATACGGAACAGTACTCGGAGACGCTTCTGGAAGAACTGGCAGAATTGGAGGTGAAGGCATATGCAGGAGAAATTCTATGAATACAGAGAAGTTATTGGAACAGGTAATGTGTCTGATCGAGGAAAACCTCAATGAAAGGCTGACAATTCCCTATATTGCAGACAGGGTATACATATCCGCGGTGCATCTGCAGAGACTGTTCAAGCAGCAGTACGGCGTAACGATTGCGGCATACATCCGTACCAGAAAGTTACATCTTGCAGCGGATGAAGTGGTAAATACCGGCAAGAGAATTGATGAGATCGGCTATGATCTGGAGTTCGGACATGAGTCTTCTTTTATTCGTTCGTTCAAAAGAGAATTCGGGATAACCCCCAACGAAATGAGAAGAATGAATCAGAAAACCGCCTAGATCCATGGGCGGATACAATCATCGTCTGCGCGATGAATTAATGTCCCTATTCGACAGAATTCGTGATACAGTAAAGGTATACAGAATAATATGTCGAAAAGGGGCATTTTTATGTTTGATATAAGAAAAAGAAGACGGATTGGTACCATGGTTCTGAGTATGATGCTGCTCGGGAGTATGCTGTTTCATCTCGGGAACATACAGAATGTTCAGGCAGAGGACAGACCGATTCGGGTTGCCATGCTGCAATATCCCAATTATCTGTCCTATGATGAGGACGGAAGACCCTACGGATATGCTGTGGAATATCTTCGGATGCTGGCATCCTATACCGGATGGAAATACGAGTATGTGACCATGTCCCTGTCCGAGGCGATGAAGGAACTGGAAGAAGGCAGAATCGATCTGCTGCCGGGTATCCAGAAAACAGAGGAGAGGCAGAAGGTGATCGGCTTCTCCGAAGAATATATGGGCTTCGGCGGATCTGTGCTGGTGACACTGCCGGAGGAAAACCGGTATGCCTATAATGATTATGTGAATTATGAAGGAATGCGGATTGCATGTCTGAAAGGAAGCGTGCGCATCGAACAGGCGAGGCAGAAATTAGCCGCCTACGGTGTCTCGGCCCGTTTCATGGAATATATTGATGACAGCAGTGCCAAAAAAGCATTGCAGGACGGAGAGGTGGATGCCATCTTAATGGCCAGCATCCGCTGTGAGGAGAATTACAAGATTGTAGCCCGGCTGGACATGGTGCCCCTATACTGTGGAGTGAATCCGCATGATGATTCTATATTGAGCGAACTGAACCGCGCCATGACGGAGCTGCATGCCAGAGAGTATTATGTGGAGATGAAGCTGGAGGAGAAATACTATGGCAATATTGATAACAGTATGATCTTCACCGCAGAGGAAAAAGAGTATATTGAGAACCGGAAACCGGTGAAGGTGGCCTGTGTATCCAATCGCATTCCCTTTGTCAGTACGAGAAACGGTGTGACGGAAGGGGTATGTATTGATGTGATGGAGATGATCGCGCAGTTGAGCGGTTTGTCTTTTGAATATTATCCGGTGGATGAGGGAACCAGGGTATACAGTGTGCTGAGCAGCAATGATTATGATCTGTATCTGGGGATGTCGGATTCGGATGTGACAGAGATTACGCCGGATCTGGTACTGTCGGATACCTTTCTGCGCAGTATCATCTATATGGTAGGCCGGGAGGGAGAGTATCCAGACAGTGAGCAGGAACTGGTTTTTGCATTTCCGGCTACCTATAGTGTGAACGGTGAGTTTCTGAAACGATACCCGTATGCGAAGATCAATACCTATGATTCCATGGAGGAGTGTTTGGATGCAATCTGCAGGAAGAAGGCGGATTTCACCTGTATCAATGAGTGCAGGTCTGCTCTTTTGCTGCAGAATCCGAAATACCATGGTCTGACGGAATTGGAAGCATACAGATACATCGAAGATTTCAGCATTGCCATGCTACCCCGGGATGAGAATCATGCTCTTCTCATGCAGATTCTGAACAAATGCATTGCGCAGCTGAGTGCCGCCGAAATAGCCGATTCCCAGATGTCCCACATGGTGAAAAATACATACTATATGACTGTGAAGGATCTTTTCTACGTTTATCGGGTGCAGTTTGTGGCAGCAGGAATTGCCATCCTGCTGTTCGTGGCTTTGTTGTTCGCCTGGCTGCGTTCCTACGCGAAAAGCAGTGCAAGGTTGAAAGCAGCCAATGAAGAGCTGCAGGCGGCAATGGATCAGGCCCACAAAGCAAGTTCGGCAAAAAGCGAATTCCTGGCCTGTATGAGTCATGAGATCCGGACCCCGATGAATGCAATCGTGGGATATTCCAGACTTGCCACAGATGCTCTGTCAGACTGTGGGTGCGGCAATCAGGAGTATCTGATGACGGATTATCTCAATAAGATAGAATCGTCCTCGGAATATCTTCTGGCCATTGTGAACGAGATTCTGGATATGACCAAAATCGAACAGGGGAAAGCACAACTGACGGAAGAAGAGTTTTCTTTTGCGGATTTCCTGCAGACAATTGAGATACTGACGGAACAATTGATCAATAACAAAAAAATAAACTATACCCTCCAGGTGGACGAGTTACTGCAAAATGACCGGGGGACATGGATTTTCCGCGCAGACAAGATCAAGCTGCAGCAGGTTTTTCTGAATATTCTGGGCAATTCCGTGAAATATACCGCCAGCGGCGGCAGGATTGACATGTGCATTCAGGCGGAGAAAAAGGACAGTGCCATCAGAATCAACGTCAGCATTGCAGATACCGGAATCGGTATATCGGAAGAATTCCTGCCATATATTTTTGACACATTTGCCCGGGAATACAGTGGTGAGACCTCCGAATACAGCGGAACCGGTCTGGGACTGCCCCTTAGCAAGAAGAACATCGAGATGATGGGTGGATCCATCCGGGTAGAGAGTGCAAAAGGGAAGGGAACCACCTTCTATTTCACGGTAGATCTGCAAACGGTATGTTTCCGGAAAACGGATCAGGAGAAGAAGCAGGTTTCCTCCGAACCCATAGGTGCTTTCGCAGATTCGGAAATATATGCTTCCGCGCCCGATACAGAAGCTTCCCGCAGGGAGGATGGGGCAGGAGGGGAGTGTGAGCAGAAGTCGAAACGCATTCTCGTTGTGGAAGATCACCCGCTGAATCAGGAGATTGTGAAACAAATACTGCTTCTGAAGGGCTTTGAGGTGCGAATAGCGGAGAACGGTCAGGATGCATTGGAACTGTTTGAGTCCTCCGGAGTATATGATTATGCAGCGGTTCTGATGGATATAAGGATGCCGGTCATGGATGGACTGACGGCAACGAGACGGATCCGTGCACTTCCCAGAGAAGATGCATCTGCTGTTCCGATTATCGCCATGTCTGCCAATGCGTTTGAAGAGGACGTTGCCATGTCACTGGAAGCAGGCATGAACGCACACATCGCCAAACCCATTGATCCGAAGCTACTATTCGAAGCGTTAGAGCAGTTTATCCGATAAACCGGTATGGGAACAGGAGATGGGACCGGTTTCGGACCGGCATAAAAATATCCCCACAGGATGCAATTTGCTGCCCTGTGGGGATTGTTGTCTGTTTCAGACAAAACGAATTGTGCATAAGGGATCCGTTCCCGGTGCAGGATTAGTTGAAAGCACCCGAAACAGCACCTATGATCAGGAAAATAATACCTAAGATAGTGCATATGAATCCGGCAATACCCATTCCTTTGCCCCTGGTCTTGCCACACATGCCAAGCAGACCAAACAGGAATCCAAGGAGCAGAAATACGAATTCGAATATGAAGACAACGATCGCACCGGAAGCAATGGAGGTACGGGCATAGTAGCTATATCCATAAACACTGTACCGTCTGACATGGGTCGCTTCATATAACAATGCAGCGGTAGGAAATGAGAATATTAATCCGATGATACCAAACACAAGAGCTACTACATTCTTCGCAACGGAGCGGCGTGGTTCTGCATTCATGTTCTGCGGATACATCTGGCCGTATTGGTTATATCCCGGCTGAATATACTGACCTGTTCCCGGCCGATAATACTGATTATTTACCGGCTGCTGTGCAAACTGGTTCTGCTGTACGTTTTGATTCTGTGGGTACGGCTGCTGCACAAACTGTCCCTGCTGCATATTCTGACTCTGCGGGTACGGCTGCTGTGCAAACTGTCCCTGCTGCATATTCTGATTCTGCGGGTACGGCTGTTGCATAAACTGGTTTTGCTGATTATTGTTCTGTTGAAATTGATCCATAATGACACCCCTCGTATTCTATTTGATCTTTTTCGATGAGTTTATGCTTCGAAAGCACCGGCAAGACCGAGAATAATGAAAAATACGCCGACACCGCTACAGATAAAGCCTGCAAGAGCCATTCCTTTACCACCGGATTTACTTGAACGACTCATAATACCGAAGACGATGCTGAGCGACAGGAAAGTGATCTCCAGAATAATATAGAAAACACCAAGACCGTTCATCCGATAACGGAAAAATGTGTTGTGCCTTGTGGACATAACTCTTGAAATAACCGTTCCGAGTATCAATCCAAAAAGTGTACTCAGGATACCGAATACCATACAGATTACACTTTTGCTCTTGGATCCGCCGGAAACGATGTTTGCTGCAGACATACCCGGCTGAACATACTGACCTGTTCCCGGCTGATAATACTGATTATTTACCGGCTGCTGTGCAAACTGGTTCTGCTGTGCGTT
>JAEDCX010000030.1 GCA_016293925.1 Lachnospiraceae bacterium
GATCTGTGTATCTACTTGCAGACTGTAGTGAGACGTCGGTACTTAGGCTGCGTCTTTTGCGGCCTTACGTACCGCTACGTCGAATTCCAAGTGAGAACGTGCCTGCAATAGATACACAGATTGTAGATGAATATATTCTCTGAGGCGGATAGCCCTAATGTCTTCCGCCACCGCCGCTGTAGCTGTGACCGCCGCTGCTGCTGCGGGATCCGCCACCGCCGCCACTGCCGCCGCCGCTGTTGCTCTGTACCCTGTAGGTAACGGTTTTCTTATCGTAGAGCACATCCTGCGCCACCTTGATATCCGGTTTATTGCCAATCACATAGGTGGTAGCTGTTGTTGTTTTTTTCCCTTTCTTATCCGCCTTATTGACGCTGTAATAGATGAAGCCGATCACGAGTGCCGCCACAATCCACATCCAGGTAGGGATAAATGGTTGGCAAAGGTCCCCGCTCATATCTTTAGCCACCCGGTTGATCATGTTCCGGTATGCTTCATAGGGATCCTCATTCACACCGTCTGTGGCAATATCAATGACCCGATCCCGTCTGGACTGTTTCGCATATTTCGTCTCGCATCTGCCGCTGCCGATAAAATAAGAGTAGGCATATCCGTCATATCCGCGGTTATAGTTATCCAGATACAGAACGCCGTCTCCATAGGGCTCATCATACCCGTAAGCATCTCCCACATTCTCTCCCGCAACGTTATAAAAATACTCCGGTCCGTTTTCATAGAAATACGCAGCCCTTGCGAAATTATAGGAGTCCGGATAACATCCATCATACTTCTCATTTACCGTTACCAGCAGAATATCCACGCCGACTTCATCCTGACGTTTCGCAATCAGTTCCTCCAGGCGATCTTCTTCTCCCTCCGTCAGAACATCCGCATAGTCAAATACACGCTGTGTTGTAGTACGAACCGTATTGGTTCTGGAATATGTCTTTTGACCGATCTTCTTCACGGCAACGCTGATTCCCAGCACAACGGCAAGCACACCGATGATCACCCAGAACGCTCTAAAATTCTTCAGATATTTTCTCATCACAGCACCTCCAATATGGCATTCACCAATACACCGATTATGGACAGTGCAGCAAATACAGTTCCGGAATAGGCCCATACTTTTTTCTTAGAGACGGGTGCTACACCGATCACCTTACCGGTCTGTCCGTTGATGTGGTAGATGTAATTGCGGCCGCCGTACTGATATGTATAGATCCAGACCGGCATCAGGGCGTATTCCGTTTCCCCCCTCTGCATGGTCAGGTTCTTCACAACCGGAGTCATGGATGCATATCCGGACAGATTGCTGTTCAGAATGGTCTCGGAATCGTTGGTTACCTTCTGTCTGACTCTCGGTTCCAGCTGTTCCGCCGGCATATTATACTTCTCAGCCAAAAAGCCCGACATGTATTTCTCCTGGAAGGTCTCCAGCGCCTTGTAATCATACGGTTCCATCAGATCCATGATGGAATCATCCATGAGAATGGAGGCATCTGCCGGGATTTTGTCGAATGAGATATCGATATTGCGGAACACATTGTAGTAGGATGTCTCCACATGTTTGACATTCCCGACCATCCAGGAACGAACCTTGGTTCCTTTTCCCTGAAAATCATAATTCGTCTTAAAATCATACATCCAGAAAGGAACATACATTCCCTCCATAGTGGACAGTTTCGCATCCGACAGGAAATTGTCCGGTGCAAATTTCTTTTTGCCGAACTCCTTGCGCATAATTGTCTTGACCCGTTCCTTGCTTAACTTGAACGGCATGATCAGATGCGGTGTATACTGTCCACTCACACGCTCATCAAAGATCATGTAGTTGCCGCAGTAACCACATTTGGTGGCGCTAGTCACTTCTGACACCTGAAATTCGCCGCTGCACGCCGGACAGGTTATCGTACTGTTGACCGGAACCCCCTCTTCCGAATCGATACTATCGCAGAAAAGGCAGAGCATCCGTCCTTTTTCGGGACTGTATACGACATTGCCGTTACAGTTCTTGCATCGAAATAACATTCTTTCATTCTCCTTTTTGTTTATTCTGTGATCTCAGCCATCAGATACAACATAGCCGCATTCCAATATATGGTCACTTCATTGGTAGAATAACTTCCCAACAGATCGATATAACATTTTGCAGGCGGATTGCCTGTGCAGTGCGCAGCTGCATCCGGATCCGCAAGCCACTCGCACGGACCGCCTGCCAGCATGCCGGGCATTGCCCTGCCGGCCGCCCCGCTTGGTCTGTGGTGTGGATGCTCCGGCCGTACGGTACCGAAACCGGACACATAGCAATAGCCGTTCGGATTCTTCCCCAGAAGATAATGCAGCTGTTCTTCTGCTGCCGCGCGGTATTTCTCCTCACCGGTCAGTTCGTATGCATCATACAGATGATTTCCCACCTGGGCGCAATAGTAGTTGCTGCCCCAATGATATGTATCCACACCCACTGCATAACTGTCTGCCTGTACATTGGCAAGATAATGATCTGCCAGTTCTATAATGGATGCCCGGATTCTGCCCGCAAGTTCCTCATTCTTCGGATGTTCACAGCTTAAGAACGCAAGGTTGCCAAAGGTTCCCACGTCGGCCCAGCCGTAACCATGCATCAGCTGTTCTTCCGCCAATGCTTCAAAATCGTCGCGGTATTCCCTCCTGCCGGTCGCCTTATACAAAGCTGCCGCCGCCCAATATCTCTCATCACGGTCATTCGCGTCTCCGTATTCTCCTGTTACGATACCTTCCGGATTCAGGAATCCGCCCGGAAGCTGCATCTCCTTTATCGCGGCGTATGCTTTTTGCGCAGCCTGCAGCATCGTCTTGGAAAATCCCTCGTTATAATTCTCATAATAGGGAGCACACATTGCCATACATGCGGCAAACGTTGCACCTGCCGTCACCGAGGGGGGACTGAGAATCAGCTCCTCGGTTTCAAACTCCGGCATGACGAAATCCGGAAAAGAAGCACAGGTCACCTTATGGTATACCTTTCCGGTAGCCGGGTCCTGCATCCGAAGCATCCAATCCAGTTCGTATTTGACCTCATTCAGCAGATCCGGCATCGCCCCACCGCTCTCCGGAATGTCCAGACGGATCCCCATTGCCTTCCGGTTTTTGTCATATGCCAGCAGGAGTGCTGCAACGGTCACTGCAGCCGGTACCACGTATCGCCCGTAATCTCCGGCATCATGCCATCCGCCTTTCACATCCATCGTCACATCGGAACCGAAGACTCTCGCCGGGGTATCATGGCATACCTCATGTGCATAGTCTCCCGCCAGTTCTTCCGGCAGCCGGCATCCGCAGCGCTGCAGATAGAAAAACCTCAGGGACTGATAATACAGTTTCTCATAAATATGCTCCCCAACCGTAAAATTCGCTTCCGCCTCACCGACGCAGATCACATATTCGCCGGGTATGGTGACCGAACTCATATCCGCCACATAATTCTGTTCCCCTGCACTGACATTCTCAAAGGGGCCTTCCAGCGTCCCCTCCAGAACAACTTCTCCGGTCGAACGATTCCGCA
Organism: Lachnospiraceae bacterium; assembly: GCA_016293925.1. Lineage (GTDB taxonomy): Bacteria > Bacillota > Clostridia > Lachnospirales > Lachnospiraceae > RGIG4034. The sequence goes on from JAEDCX010000030.1 coordinate 3,545, forward strand.
CCATGTAGGAGGTTTCTGTCGCGCCGCATACCACAGCCCGCTTCCCGGCCTTCGGTTCATACCCCACCTGATTCAGACGAATCTGTTTCATACTCATGCCTTCCCTTCTCCCATTGTTCCATCCTGCCGTTTCCCGGCCAGATCCCGTATCGCTTCCCCTGCCATGATGAGTCCCACAACGCCGGGAACAAACGAACAACTGCCGGGTGCCGGTCTGCTTCCCTGTTTCACATCCTCATCGGAGCCGCAGGGTACTCTTTTTCTCACATCTTCTTCGGAGTAAACCACCTTCAGATGCGATACATTTCTTTTTTTCAATTCTCTCCGCATGACCCTGGCAAGCGGACAGACATTGGTTTTGTAAATATCCGTTACGCGAAACGCCGTCGGATCCAGCTTATTGCCGGCTCCCATTGCACTGATCATCGGAACCCCGTATTCCTGCGCCTTAACTGCCAGACAAATCTTGGCACTGATGGTGTCCACAGCATCCAGGATGTAGTCATACTCCTGCAGCCGGAACGCCTCCACATTCTCCGGCAGCAGAAACCGGCTGACCGCAGTGACCTCGCAGGATGGATTGATATCCCCGATCATCTCCCGCATAACCTCCACTTTACTGCGTCCGACGGTACTGACCCGCGCCACTGCCTGTCTGTTCAGATTGCTCATGGAAACCCTATCGTTATCCACAAGCGTGATATGCCCAATCCCGCTTCTGGCAAGTGCCTCTGCTGCGTGTCCGCCGACACCGCCGACACCGAAAAGAATCACCCTGCTGTCATGCAGAGTCCGTATCGCCTCGTCTCCCAACAGCATGGCTGTCCTCCGAAAGGCCTCCGTCCGATCAAAAGTACAATTCGTTTCCATGTTCCTTCAGCCACCGCCTCCGTTCCTGATAATCCGGCATCACACTCTCCACCTGTTTCCAGAATTCCGGCGAGTGATTCATATGTTTGATATGACATAATTCATGCACCACCACATAATCCAGCACTCGCGGTGGTACCAGCATCAATCTCCAGTTAAATGATAACGTTCCCCTGCCGGAGCAGCTTCCCCATCTGGTCTTCTGGTCCCGTATGGATATCGTCCGGTACGGAAGCCCCGTTTCCGGCAGAAGTTCATCCGGGTCCCATGTTATTTGGTTTACATAATACCAAACCCGTTTCGGAAAATAATCCTTTGCGGCACGCACATATATTTTTTTTAGTTCCTCCTGCTCTTCCGGTGTGTATACGGAATGCAGCATTCTCTCCCGGCATGCGCACACTTCCTCATATTTCCGCCTGATCCAGTTTTCCTTCTCATCCAGCATTCGCTGCAGGAACAATTCGGAGGTTCGCATCGGACTCCGGACAATGACCCCCTTCTCTACAGAGATCTGGATGGAATAACTGCCCCGCTTACTTCGGATCAGCCGATAGGGAATCACCGTATTCCCATATCGTATTTCCCTGTCTTCTGCCTTTCTATTGATCGCCATAACCGCCTCACAGATTCGATTGATGATAGAACAACACTCCCAGTGTGCCGGGGCCGCAATGGCTGCAGATTACACCGCCCGCACTGCTCTCCACAATCTCCTGAAAATAATTCAATTCTTCCAGAAATGCCCGGACAGAAGCTACCATTCCGGGATCACACGGTGAGTGGGTAATAAATACGGTTTCCGGTTCTGCCTGCAGCAGTTCCTCCCGCAGATCCTCTGCATAATTCCGTATTGCTTTATTCATATTCCCCCTGTATTTACGTTCCACTCCCATCCTTCCGTTGTTCACTCCGATCATCGGGTGAATCTTCAACGTGGTGGCTAACAGGGCCTTAACGGAAGAACAACGGCCGCCCATCGCAAGATACTCCATGGTATCCACAACAAAACTGGCTCTGACATGCTCCCGCGCCTGCAGGATCTGCTCCGCAATGGCTTCTGCAGACAACCCCTGCTCCCGCAGTCTGGCCGCCTTCAGAATCTGCAGACCGATTCCGCTGGAGAGACTCCCGGAGTCGATCACAAAGATTCGCTCATACTCCAGTTCCTCTTTGACCAGCCGAACCACATTGCAGGTTGTGGACATGGCTTCCGATATGCCGATAAAAATGATATCCATCTTCTGCTCCGCGAACGGTCTGAATACCTGAATCGCCTTTTCAATTCCGGGTGCAGCTGTTTTCGGTGTCTTATGATGCTCCTGTGCCCATTGGAACAGTTCCTCCGGGGTAATCTCCTCTTTATCGTAAAAGCTATCCATGTCCAGTACAATATTCAACGGCAGGATCGTAATATCATATTTCGCAATCTGCTCCTCCGTAAGATCGCATGTACTGTCTGCAATGATCTTGATCTGATTCATCTGAAACTCCTCGGATTCCGATTTGACCGGCTCATACTTCCCGTCACATATACATAATATTACCATAATCCGTCCAAAAAACATAGTGGCAAATAAAAAAGAGAAGCAAACAACATTCCATCTGCTTCTCCGTAAATCGGATATCCATATTGTTACAGCGGAAACACATTCTCGGCGGTCTCCCGCTCCAAATCATCCACCTGTTTTCTGAGTCTGCAATAATTCCAGCCTCTGCGAACCTTCCCCCGGCAACCGTCGGACGATAACTGCCGGATTCGGATCCGGTACTTCTGACAGACCATAATATAGGCCATTACCGCCAACAGCACAACAGACACCCCGAGCACCACCAGCACATACGGAAGCAGATCCTCCTGCGGCACTTTCGGTGCGAGTGCAACCAGTTCCTCCTCAATTGTGGTCGTTTCCCCTATCGGACTCATTCTGCATGCCATCCTCTTTGATTCTGCATAGTGAACTATTTCTATTCTCATTCTACCGTCATTCTGACCAAATAGTAATGATATTCTCTAATTCTAACAATTTTTTTACATTTTGTGTTTTTCATTTCAGTTGCAGGAAACCCTCCCCGTTAAATTCCGGAATAAAACTCTGTTCCGCAGCATTTCCCGACTGGATCAGCACATTTTCCATCTGAAGTTCCAGCACATGGCGGATCAGATGATCATAGACCCGTTTCGATACACGTTTCCGCAGTTCTGGATACGGAAGAACCTCTTCCATGGGCGTATACTGGCTCATCAAACTCAACGTTACCTGATCCCGGAACCGCTCATACAGATAGTCAATCACACGAATCGAATCCAGGAAGCCTCCCGGCAGCACCAGATGCCGCACAATCATTCCCTGTACCATAATGCCGCGGCCGTCATACCGGGCACGTCCGACCTGCCTGTACATCTCATCCAATGCCGCTTTCACATGCTCCGCATAATCAGGGGCATTGGAATATTTTCCCGCCCGTTCGTTGTCCAGATATTTCATGTCCGGCAGATAAATATCCACAGTACCTTCCAGACGCTTCAGTGTCTCCACATTCTCATAACCGCCGGAATTATAGACGATCGGAATCGTAAGTCCTGCTCTCCGTGCCTGCCGGACCGCTTCCACAATAGATGGCACAAAATGTGTCGGCGTAACCAGATTGATATTGTTGGCACGCTGTTCCTGCAGATGCAGCATCACATCCGCCAGTTTTCCTGCATCACATGGTACTCCGGTCCATTGATGCGTGCCGGACACTCTGCTGATCTTCCGGTTCTGGCAGAAGATACATCCCATATTACATCCGGAGAAAAAAACAGTCCCACTGCCTTCCTCTCCCGATATGCAGGGCTCCTCCCACATATGAAGCGCCGCTCTTGCAATATACATCCGGTCGCCCATTCCGCAAAAGCCAACGGATATCCGCCTGTCTGCCCCACACTTTCTGGGACAGAGCATGCAGTTACTATAAGCATCCCGTTCTTCCATCTCCATCCGCGCCTCCTAAGTTCTCCCGCTCCGGCCCTTTATTCTTATGTAAACCAAAATGAATTTTCAGACACTGTTCCGGACAGCTCCCGATACATTTGCCGCAGCGAATACACTCCGGATCATTGGGATGTTCCATAACCGCTATCCCCATCGGACAGGACCGGGTACATTTCCCACAGGATATGCAGGCCTCCCGCTGCAATTCCATATGATAAAAGGCAATCGGGTTAAATACCGAATAGACTGCTCCAAGTGGGCAGAGATATTTGCAGAAAGGACGATATACGAACATACTGAGCAACAGCAGTCCGATCAGTACAATACTCTTCCAGGCAAACAGCCCCCCCAGCACACGTCTCAGCTGCGGCTGCCGGATCGACTGAATCCAGCCGCCCATCAGCGTTCCGGACGGGCAGAGCCACTTGCAGAAGGCAGGTGCTCCTCCTCCGAACTGATCCACGGCATACAAGGGCAGCAAGATAACAAATACAATCAGAATCCCATATTTCAGGTATTTTAACCACCTGTGCCCCGGAAGATTTTTGCGCTTGAAACGCTTCAAAATCGGAACCTTATGTAAACCTTCCTGTATGAGTCCGAACGGACAGAGAAATCCGCATACAAATCGCCCGAAGATACTCCCCACCAGCAGAAAAAAACCGATCATATACCAGGATATGCTGCGGTTATGCTTACCAAGCACGGACTGCAGGGCACCGATCGGGCAGGAGCCCACTGCGCCCGGACAGGAATAACAGTTCAATCCGGGGACACATAATTTTTTCCATTTGCCGCGATACAGGGTGCCCTTCAGATATCCGAACACATACCCATTGGTCAGCGCGGTCCAGATTACCTGGATCCATGTACGTATATGCTTCATATCCTATCCTCACCCGACTCCGATACATTCCAGACAGATCATAACTGCCTTTCGGTAAAAAACAATCACTTCCCCCAGTCTGCTTCCCAGAATCATCAACCCAATTCCCGCAATGACAAGCAAAACCGGCAGATATTTTCGACATACCCACAGAAACTTTCTCATGGTAACAGATCACTCCGCATCAGCCATCACAGAATCAATATAATCTACCCAGGTATCATAATCCATGGCACCGACAACACTGTACAGAATATTGCCGCGAGCATCCATGAAAAAAGTAGTCGGAACATACTGAACTTCACGCAACAGCGTATCATTCAGAGAATCTGAAGCCAGAATATGCAGATAGGTACCAGCTCCTGTAGTTGCGATGATCTCCTCTGCATAGTCTGTATCGTCCGCATCGTAGACATCCAGGACGATCCCGACAAACTGAACTCCCTTGGATTCATATTCCTCTGCCAGTCTGCCCAGCTCCGGCATCTCCCGGATGCAGGGACCACAATATGTAGCCCATACATTGAACACGGTCAGGTTTGCATTCAACAGCATATCTTGGTTTACATAATTCCCAGAGAGATCCTTCGACTCGAACCGGATCATATCCACGGTTGCCGATGCACTGTCCGCCTCCTGACCGGTCGCCTCCGTACTGTCCGCTGGTGCACCGTTCCCGCCCGCTATGACCGTTTGTTCCTTTCCGGTCAGTTTCTCTTCAATGCCGGGTTGCCGGAGTGTTCCCTGATCTTTTTCTGCTCCGCACCCTGCCATACTCATGCACAGCAGGATTCCAACCGCACCCAATACCATTTTCCGTAAACCCAATATCTTTATGGAAGTTCTCATTATACAAATTCTCCTTCTCCTATCATTTCGTTCTCCTGACTGTTCTCTTTTCCGGACGGACTGAAGTAATATGCCTCTACGACCTTACACATTCCACCAGCGTATCGCCCTCATATCTCAGCTTCAGTTGGAAAAACGGTCCCTCTTCTTCTAGGATCCGGAAAAAGACCTTGTCTCCTTCCCAGATCGGCAGTTCATAGACCGCCCGTTTCGGAATCCACCGAAGTTCTCCTTCCCTGCAATCCGGAAGGGCATCCGGATCTCCTTCATACCCGTCTGCGGTATACAGAAACATATATTCCGTCTGCCATTGATCTGACAGAAACGTAATCAGCCCCCGCAGGTGGTATTGGGTTAATCTCAGCCCGGTTTCCTCATAGGTTTCCCGGACAACGCATTCATCCGGTGTCTCTCCTTCCAGAAAATGCCCGCCTACGCCGATCCATTTGTCATGATTCACGTCATGCTGTTTCCTGACCCGGTGCATCATCAGATATTCCTCTCCCCGTTGAATGTAGCACAGCGTTGTTAGGCGATCATGTCCCATTTCACTTCACCTCCGATTTCTCTGTTTCCCATCAGACGGAATCCCACGCGCATCCGTCCGCACGTTTCCATGGCACCCAAACCGAAAAGAACCGCACTATTGCGGTTCTCCGGAATGTGGCAAAACAGTGGCCATACGTGTCATATGCTTCTCCAATTCCTCCAGCAGAATCAAATTCAGTGCCCTGACCCTGTCAAATTTCTTCTGCGTTACGGCAGTCTCCAGAATAACGGACAATTTCGACAACAGCAGTGCTCCAATGGTTGCCGATGTGTTCTTCAGGGTATGTACCTTAATCCGGTAACTTCCCGCCATACCTTCCTCTTCGATCCGCTCTGCCATCGGTCCCAGTTCCTCCGACAATTCGGCAAAGAATTCGTACGCTGCCTCCATCGTTTCCAGCAGAAGTTCCTTGGTTCCCACGAATTCAAGCGCATAATCCCAATCGAACTCCTCCAGTTCCGGAAGATCCGCGTTCCGGTTCTCCTCCGCCGCCGCATCCTTCCCGTCTGTTTCCGCCGGCACCGTCCTCGTAACGTCCGTTCCCCGCTCATCCTCCGGTCTGTCTTCCGTAAGCAGCTCCTGCGGCAGGAAATGAGCAATCATCGCTTCCAGTTTCGCCGCATTAACCGGCTTCGTCAGGAAATCATCAAATCCCAGACTCAGATACTCCTCTCTGGCACCCGTCACCGCATTTGCGGTTAACATAATAACAGGAGTATGCTTGTTTGGGTAATCTCCCAGTTTATGCATTGCAGCCAAGGTTTCAATACCATCCATCCCAGGCATCATATGATCCATGAAAATAATATTGTATGGCGTCCTTGTAACCTTATCAAGACATGCCTTTCCGCTGTCCGCATCATCGATCTGAACGGCGGTCTGTTTCAGAAGATTACGGAATACGCCTCTGTTCATCGCATTGTCGTCCACCAGCAGAATCTTCGCATCCGGGGCGTAGAACCCTGCCTTGTAATCCTTTTTCACACCGTCGCATCGCTCCGGCCGGAACACGCCGACAGGCTCGGAATCTTCAATCCTCTGGATGATGTCAAAGGAGAACCGGCTTCCCTTGCCGTATTCACTTTTGACCTCCAGTTTACTGTCCATCATGGCAAGCAGATTCTTGGAAATTGCCATCCCGAGACCGGTTCCCTGAATGTTCCGATTTCTGCTCTCTTCGATCCGTTCAAAGGAAGCAAATAATTTGGACATATCCTCTTCTTTGATACCGATTCCGGTATCCTCGATCTCATAATGCAGTCTGATCTGATCCTCCATGCGGATCCCCCGGACCCGGAACCAGACCTTGCCCTGCACCGTATATTTGATCGCATTGGACAACAGATTCATCAGTACCTGCCGGATTCTCAGATCATCCCCGAACAGTTTGGACGGCAACCTCGGATCCACTTCCATGATCAGCTCCAGCTCCTTCTCCTGGGCTTTCAGGGTATTCATGTTAAAAATATACTGGAACGTATCTGTCAGGTTGTATGTGTACGGGAGGATCTCCATCTTCCCCGATTCGATCTTAGTATTGTCCAGAATATCGTTGATAATCCCCAGCAATGTCTCTGCGGAATTCTCAACATCCCTGGCGTACCGGCTGATATTCTCATCCTTGCTCTCCCGCCGGATCACCTCATTCATACCGAGAATGGCATTGATCGGCGTTCTAATCTCATGGGACATCCTTGCCAGGAATTCTGTCTTCGCCTGATTGGCCTGATCCGCATCTGCCTTCAGTCTGCGCATCTCATCCAGTTTATTTCTCTCCTCCGTCAGATCAAACAGGAGCAATGAATATCCCAGTTTCACACTGCCATCCATGATCTCCGACTTATAATATGCGTAGTAATGTCCGTCCCTGACAATTTCGCCGCACTTGTCCCCCTTTACCCAGTCATCGGTGCGCTCCATCGCTTCCCCGATTGCTCTTTTCCGAAGATGTGGAAATGTCTTCAACGCACTCTCATTGGCTTCCATGAAGGTATACTCCCCATCCACGATGATAACCGGCTCCCGCAGATCCTTCACAAGATTCGCATACGCGATATCAAATCCGTCAAAAATCTTACCATACAGAATGATCAACCCGTACACAAAACTGGTAATCGCAACAGAACAGGGGACAAAATCAAAATCCTTGATCGGCATGATCATCCCGGCGAAGAAACTGATAGGCGGAATCAAGGTCGGAATCAGCAGAATCCGGCAACTGTTCTTCAATCTGTGATATTTCGTCCGAATCATCGTTCTCGTAAGGAAAAAAACATTGGCGGAGAACTGCACCAGCAGACTGAATGCAAAAATGCTGAATAACGGTCCCCTGTCCAGTACCGCATGGGGAATAAACCCTTCCGTGGTGAAATCGATGCTCCTGTAAAACAGAGGATTGTAATCCGACGTCAGGATACTGAGCACCACAAACGCGTCAAACAGCAACGCAATCATTTGCAGCCACTTAGGAAAACGATATCCGCAATGTTTCACGATAAAAATAGTAAGATAGGTCCCGACAAAAGCACCGCCGAAGTACTCTGCCCGGATAGACATGGTTACCTGCTTTGCATCGGTTGACATAAGTTCCAGAAGGTAGCCAAAATTGTGCACCATGACAAAGGAACCGATGATCAGAAGATATTTGGTTATCTCACTGATCCTGCGCCTTCCCACAATAATGAAATAGGTTACCGTCAATGCCACCATGATGCATTGAAAAATGATACAGAACGTCAAATTGCTCATGTTACCTCCGCCCAGAAGCGTCTTATCTGATCATCGTAAAATCAAAGGGTGTACCCCGCTCAATATCACACAGCGCGGTCTTCCCGAGAATGTCCTTGTAATACTTCGGCTTCACGCCGTACCCCGGCCGGATCACCCGAAGATTGCTCTCATCGAATACGTCTCCCGACCGGACATCCGCTACCACAAAAACGGATTTGCGGAACACAATACTGTTCTTCTCCTGTTCGCTGGGACCGTACATGGGCGTTCCGATCGCAGCCTCCGCGGCACGGATATCCTGTACCATCTTCCGGAATTCCTCCGGGGTCATGGAAAATCCGGCATCCGGATTCTCTATTTCCCTACTGATACAGAAATGCTTCTCGATGACATTCGCCCCCAGTGCTACTGCAACGGTAGCCCCAAGCGAGCCCATGGAATGATCGGACAGACCAACCGGAACCCGGAATTGCTTCTTCATATCTGGGATGGTGCTGAGATTCATCTGGTCGGAAACGGCAGGATAAGCACTGGAGCATTTTAAGAGAACGATCTGATCATTTCCCATTCTGTGCGCCGCATCCAGAGCCTCTCCGATCTCCTCCGTCGTCCCCATTCCGGTTGACATAATAATTGGTTTCCCCTTGGATGCCACATATTCGATCAGTGGAATATCCACCATCTCAAAAGAAGCAATCTTGTAAAACCCCACATTCATGTCTTCCAGGAAATCTACTGCTGTTTTATCAAATGGTGTGGAGAAAAAATCAATGCCGACAGCTTCTGCCTCTTCCTTCAATGCCTGCTGCCATTCCCAGGGGGTGAATGCTTTCTCATACAGATGATACAGATTCTCACCCTCCCAGGTTCCGTTCTCGATGTTGAAATACCGGTTATTGCAGTCAATGGTCAGCGTGTCTGCGGTATAGGTCTGAATCTTAATGCAATCCGCGCCTGCCTCTGCGGCAGCATGTATGATCTCCTTTGCCCTGTCAATCGATCCTGCATGGTTCGCAGACATCTCCGCGATCACATACGCCGGATGTCCGTCTCCGATCCATCTGTTCCCAATCTTCACACTTTCCATACCGCTCTCCGTTTCCTGCAGGGTCTAGCATGTCTCATGCACCCTTTTCTCTAAATTATATGCAAAAAGCAAGGATAAAACAAGTTGAAATTGCGAGATTCCCCGGATATCGGAATGAATGATTCCTAGCGTTCCTGCTCCCGGTTCTCCTGTGGGCGCATCTATTTTCTCTTTCCGGAAACAGCCCTGCTTGTCCCCTTCCCTGCAGTTTTTCCGGACACATTCTGTCTCTCCGTCTTCCTCTTACGGGACATTTCCCTGCCCCGCCGGTTCCCGGACGCACCCTTCTCCGTCTTCTTCCGGGCTGCATCTGCCTGCACATTCCCACGCGTTTTCAACTGACCTTTCGATTTCTCCCCCGGTTTTCTCGGCGGAATCAGACATTTTGACGGATCAAACCCGATCAGATCCCTGCGTCCTTCCCGGAGCAGAGCCTCCTTCACCAGATCATAATTCTCCGGCTTCCGATATTGGATCAGCGCTCTCTGCATTGCTTTTTCATGAGGATTCGTCGTGATGGTTACCTTCTGCATGGTACGCGGATCCACACCGGTATAATACATACAGGTAGAGATTGTGGACGGGGTCGGGTAGAAATCCTGCACCTGTTCCGGCATATACCCCATATCCCGTACACTCTCGGCAAGGGCAATGGCATCCTTCATGTCAGACCCCGGATGCGACGAGATCAGATACGGAACCAGATACTGATCCAGTCCCAGCTGCCGATTGACCTGCTCAAATCGCTTTCGGAACGCTTCATATACCTCATTACGCGGCTTTCCCATGAGATCCAGCACATGATCCGTCACATGCTCCGGTGCCACCCGCAGTTGTCCGCTTACGTGATATTGACACAATTCCCGTAAGAATGTATCATCCTTGTCCGCCATCAGATAATCGTATCGGATACCGGAACGGATAAATACTTTTTTCACTCCGGGGATTTCACGCAGTTTCCGCAGCAGTTTCACATAATCCGCATGGGTTGCCGTAAGATTCCTGCAGGGTTTCGGATAGAGACACTGCCGGTCTGTACATGCTCCGTGCGTCATCTGTTTGTCACAGGCGGGACGCCGGAAATTCGCAGTAGGACCTCCCACGTCGTGAATGTATCCCTTGAACTGCGGATCCCTGGTCATTTCCGTCGCTTCGCGAATCAGAGATTCATGGCTTCTTGCCTGTACGATACGTCCCTGATGGAATGTCAGGGCACAGAAACTGCACCCTCCGAAACAGCCACGGTTGCTGGTCAGGGAGAATCTGATCTCCGAAATTGCCGGCACACCGCCCTCTGCCTCATAACACGGGTGATAGGTGTTCATATAAGGCAATTCATAGACGTCATCCAGTTCCTGTGTCGTCAGTGGTCTTGCCGGAGGATTCTGCACGATGTATCGTTTCTGCGCATATCGCTCTATCAACGGCTTCGCCGTGGCAAAATCCGTATTCCGATACTGGATTAGGAAGCTTCTGGCGTATTCCATGCGATCTGCAAGAAGCGCATCATAATCCGGCAGCATGATGCCGCCCTGATGCGCAAGAATATCATCCACTTCCCTGGCTTTGTACACCGTTCCCGGCACAAACGTAATGTCTTCCACCGCAATCCCGCTGTTCAGCGCATCCGCGACCTCCACCACAGCCAGTTCACCCATTCCGTACAGGAGCAGATTTGCACCGGAATCCAGCAGAATGGAATGCTTCAGCCTGTCAGACCAGTAATCATAGTGGGCAAGTCTCCGCAGACTCGCTTCGATTCCACCGATCAGAATCGGTACCCTTCCATATTTCCTGCGGATCAGATTACAATACACTATAGTAGCATAATCCGGCCGTTTCCCCGTCTTGCCGCCCGGCGTATACGCGTCCACGGAACGACGTTTCTTATTCACCGTATAATGGTTGACCATGGAATCCATGTTGCCGGCGCAGACCAGAAATCCGAGTCTAGGCATCCCAAACGTGGCGATACTCTCCGCGTCCGTCCAGTCCGGTTGAGAGATCATGGCGACACGATACCCTCTGGATTCCAGCACACGGCTGATAATCGCCGGTCCGAAGGACGAATGATCCACATAGGCATCTCCGATTACGAATACGAAATCCGCCCGGTCCCATCCCCGTTCCCGCATATCCTCCATCGTCATGGGTAAAAATTGTTTTCCTGTATCTGTCATTGTAATTTCTCTGCCCATTCCGCTTCCCGGAATCCGGTCAGTACGGTCTCTCCCTTTACAATTATCGGACGTTTCACAAGCATGCCGTTGCCGGCGAGAAGCTGCAATTGTTCTTCCTCACTCATATTCGGAAGTTTGTCTTTCAGCTGCATCTCTTTATACAGCATTCCGCTGGTATTGAAAAACCGCTTCAGCGGAAGCCCGCTCTTCACATACCATTCCTTCAACTCGTCATAAGAAGGATTCTCCTCCGCAATATGACGGTCTGTATATGCGATCTGCCTCTCATCCAGCCATTTTTTGGCTTTCTGACAGGTTGAACATCTCGGATATTCCAAAAAAAGCATTGTCGTCGCCTCCTGTTCCTGTTATGCACGCCAAAGGGATTTCCCTCCGCCTGCCGCATCTCTCTATACAGATTTTGCACGATTCTACGCAAAACAGCAATACTATTTCCGCAAAAAAATAATTTTCCAGACCTAATTGCGGGATTCTGGACGCAGCACGCCATGAATTTGCCGGCAAGGGATATGACGGTGCCTCACTCAACACAATCTGCGCCGAAAACGGCATCTCCAAGGGGATCATCCTCCGGGAACACGAAGAACGCATCCGGCATTCATTGCCCGTTTTCCGTTTTGTTTACATTTTTGCTTCCGCACCCCCTGCCGGAACAATGTCCGCACAGGGGGCAGCCGATGCATCCGGCACCGCTCTTCTTCTTTTTGCGCAGGCAGAGCACTGCTGTCCCTACGATAACCATGAGAATTCCTGTCACAATCAAACTTTCCACTGCTGCTCCTTTCCGGTATCTATCCTGCATATCATTTCCCTGCAGGCATCTCTTTCCATCCATTTTCTGTCCTGAACCGCTGATTCGTTCTATGAATCAGCCCCCCCACAACGCCGGCCATTGCAAGCAATACAATCAGTCCCGGAAGGAATCCGTTTCCAAGTTCCCCGGTCGTAATCAGTGTACCAATCTGGTAAACCAGAAAGGCGACCGCATAACCGGTACCGAACTGGAGGGCAATCCCTCCCCAGAACCACTTACTGCTCTGCATTTCCGCTCTCATGGCTCCGAGTGCTGCAAAGCAGGGCGGTGTGAATAAGTTGAACATCAGGAATCCAAGTGCCGCCACTTTCGTAAGTGCCATCGCCTGGGCAACCACATTTCCATCACCGATCAGTGCCAATTCCTCCGTGTCAATAAAGGCACGCAACCCATAACAGACGGCAAGCGTTCCCACTACATTTTCCTTGGCGATAAAGCCCGTTACCGACGCTGCCGCAAGCTGCCATGCCGCAATCCCCACAACCGGCACTAACAGATAGGCGATCGGAGAAGCAATCGATGCAAGAACAGAGGTGCTCTCCATTCCTTCCTCTACCACCTGCATCTTCCAGTTGAAGGACTGCATCATCTGTACCACCGTATTACATACGAGAATGATGGTTCCCGCCTTGACAATATATGCCTTGCCCCGTCCCAGCATGGAGATGACAGCCCGTTTGAGGCTCGGCAGCTTATACTCCGGTAGTTCGATGATAAAAAAGGATTTGCGGAATCTATGTCCTGTGATCCACTTTACCAGTAATGCACCAAGCAGAATCAGAAGAATTCCAGCAAAATACATCAGCGTTCCCACCCAGGGCATATCCGGGAAAAAAGCACCCACAAACAATGCAATGACCGGCAGTTTTGCCCCGCAGGGCATAAACGGAGTCAGCATGGCCGTTGCCCTTCTCTCCCTTTCGTTCCGGATGGTGCGGCACGCCATGATACCGGGAATCGCACATCCGGTTCCGATCACCATGGGAATCACAGATCTTCCGGATAATCCTGCTCTCTTAAATATGGGATCCAGCACCACGGTAGCCCGTGCCATATATCCGCAGTCTTCCAGAAGGGCGATCAGAAAATACATCACCATGACGAGCGGCAGAAAACCTACCACGGCACCCACGCCGCCGATGATGCCGTCTACCAGAAGCGACTGCAGAATCGGATTGGCACCCTCCACAAGCCCTGCTACCCATTCCCGGAAGGTATCTATCCTGCCCACCAGCCAGTCTGCAATCCAGGTGCCCACCGTGGATTGGGAAATGTAGAATACCAGAAACATCACCACGGCAAAGACCGGAATCCCAAGCCAGGGATTCGTCAGCACTTCATCCAGTTTGTCCTGGCTGGTTTTTACCGTTGTCAGAACCTTCCGTTTCTCAACCGCATTGACAATCTCTTTCACGAAATCAAAGCGTTTTCTGTCAGCGGCCTCTGCCTCCGCTCTGTTGCTAAGATCAATGGTATCCTGTACATAGGGTGCCGCCTGTTTACTACCTTTTGCCGCAACGGCCTTCGCAACCACCTCCTTCAGCCCGGAATGGTCGGCAGAGATGGACACGGTCTGTATGACCGGACATCCAAGCTTCTCCTCCAGTAGCGGGACATTGATTTCTGTGGCTTTCTTCTTATTTACGTCGCTCTTATTCAGGGCTACCACCACCGGAATGCCAAGTTCCAGAAGCTGTGTGGTAAAAAATAAGCTGCGACTCAGATTGGTGGCGTCCACAATATTGATGATTACATCCGGCCGTTCCTGTTTCACATAGGCACTCGTAATACTCTCTTCCGAGGTAAACGGTGACATCGAATACGCTCCCGGCAGATCCACAGCTATCACTTCCTCCTTTCCATCACAAAACGCCCTTTTCATAGGGCTCTCCTTCTTTTCCACCGTAACTCCGGTCCAGTTCCCGACCTTTTCGTTTCTTCCGGTCAGGGCGTTGTACATCGTGGTCTTTCCGCTGTTTGGATTCCCTGCTAATGCGATTCTCATGCTACATCCTCCTTGCACGCTTCGTTTTCCTCATTTCTCTGATTGCTTTTTTTCTGCTGCATCTCTTTCTCCCTCTCTCGTGCCTGTTTTTCTCCCTATTTATTTCGTTAGTTATAGCTAACCATCAATCATAGAAAGGCTCCTGTTTCCTGCAATCATAATTGCCTGTGCCAGACCGCGATCCATGTTATATCTGGCATCCTTTACAGAAACCACACAACCACCTCTGATGTGGGAAATCACCGTAATCGGCTCTCCGCTGTAGCATCCCAGCGAAAACAGAAAGGACCGCAGTTCCTCATCCTCTGCAATAATATCTTTCACAAAATATTCTTCTCCCACCTTTGCATCCGCCAAACTCATATCCGCACCATACCTTTCCATGAAAAACCTCCGTTCTTTCCGGCTTTTCTAACATTGCTTTACGGGTTAGTTTTCTCTAACTGAATTGAGTTTAATATAACTAACCGGAATTGTCAACTGATTTTTCAAATCATTGTTTCGATATCCGGCTCCTCCCCCTATTCCTTTTTCTCCTGCATGTACAGCAAGCGATATCTGCTTGGCGACATTCCGGTCAGCTTCTGAAAGCTTTTGTGAAAATAGGAATAACTGGAGTATTCCATCATTTCTTGCACCTGTACCACCGTCTTACCGCTGCGCAAAAGTTCCTGCGCCTTGGCAATCCTCTGCATCGCCATATAATGCCCAATGGTGGTATGGGTATGCTTCGCAAACAGCCGGGACAGATAATCTTTGTTCAGGAAGAAGTGTTTCGCAACCTGTTCCACCGTGATTCCCGTCATCAGACAGTCGTTCATATAAGAGATAATCTCATTGACCCTTTTCTGGGTACCCACGACCGTCAGCGGTTTCTCCTCCGGTTCCCGCTTTCTCTCCTGTACCATGGAATCAATCTCTTGCAATACCGCAAAGAACTGCGTCATTGTCCGCAAGTCCCTGCAATCCCGGAGATTCCGCAATGCATCCAGATGTTCCATCAGCTTCGCCCTCTCCTCTGTTCCAAGCGAGAGGATCATCGGCTGCCCGGCATGCTTCATATACTCCAGGCTGACGTTGCTTCCCACAAGCACCCTTTCCATCCAGTTGACATCCACATTCAGAATATAGCGGCGATATTCCAGATTCTCTCTGTGATACAGCTGGTGAACACAAAAAGGCGGGATAATGATCAGTGAATCCTGTCTGACCCAGGATACCGTCTGATTCAGCAACACATCCGGCAGGTCAGTGAGTGTGAAATACAGCTCCGCCACATTATGGGTATGGGCACAGACAGTTTGCGACACGATTTCATCCTTATATTCAACTCCAAAGGGCTCATTCACAACAAAAAAAGGGACTTCCTTGTTTTGCATCCCGAATCTCCTCCTGATCGTTTTTTTACATAAAAAAACTCTTTTATGTGTATATTATTTCTTTTCGCGGGATATTACAATACCCATATAACGGATTTGGTGAAACAACGCAGGGGATCTTTACCGGAATACAACGTCCGGTAAGGGTGGAAAGGAGAAACCATGAGAAAAGCAGCTATCATAGGGTGTGGAAACATTGCCCATGTACATGCCCGGGCACTGGAGCACCTTACCAATGTCCGTCTTGTGGCATGCGTCGATCCGATACTGCAGCGGGCTTCCGAGCTTTCTGACCAGTCCACCAAAGGCCTGGCCCGGATATATGATAGTCTCTCCGCCATGCTGGCGCAGGAGACTCCTGATGTGGTACATATCTGTACGCCTCATTATCTTCATGTTCCAATGGCTCTGGAATTACTGAGCCGGAACATCCACATTTTCATGGAAAAACCTCCTGCCATTTCCCTGGCAGAATTCCGGCAGTTGGAGGAGGTTCAGTCGAATTCCGCAGGCAGAATCGGTTTTTGTTTCCAGAATCGCTATAATCAATCCACCAAAGCCCTGGATAAGATCGTACAAAACCGGGAATTTGGGGAACTTCTGGGTGGAAGAGCCTTCGTCACCTGGCGCAGGGACAAAGCCTACTATAGCGACGAATGGCACGGCCGGCTTTCCTTGGAAGGCGGAGGCGTCTTGATCAATCAGGCCATTCACACCCTGGATTTACTTCTCCGGTATCTTGGAACTCCCGCAAAACTGGATGCCACCATGAGCAACCACCATCTGCAGGGTTCCATTGAAGTAGAGGACACTCTGGAGGCCTGGATGGAATTCCCGGGTGGAAAACGCGCCTGCTTCTACGCCACCACCGGATATGCCACCGATGCTCCGGTTCTGCTGGAACTCACCTTCGAGAAAGGACTGGTTACCCTGACGGATCAGACGCTGCTTCTTGTCTCACAGGAAAACGGCCCCCGGATGCTCCCCCTGCCTGCGGAACCCGGAATCGGGAAACCCTACTGGGGCAATGGGCATCTGTCCTGCATCCGGGATTTCTATCAGCATCTGGATGAGCATACTCCCTACTGCAACGACCTTGCGGGAGTCAGAAACACCATAGAAACTACTCTGCGCATCTATGACAGCGCAAGAGCCAACAAATAGAGAGGAGATCTTTATGGAACAGGTAAGAATAGGAATTATTGGAATCGGAGGAATGGGAAGCGGCCATGCCATGAGTATCGTTCAGGGCAAGGTACCGAACCTGGTCCTCAGTGCCGTAGCAGATGTACGTCAGTCCAGGCTGGATTGGGCCAGGGAAAATCTCCCTCCTGAAGTCAGCATCTTCTCGGACGGCAAGGAAATGATCACCTCCGGTACCTGCGATGCTGTACTAATCGCAACACCACATTACCTGCATCCTGTCTTTGGAATATACGCCCTGGAGCATGGTATCCATGTGATCAGCGAAAAACCCGCCGGCGTATACACCAAACAGGTTCGGGAACTCAATGAGGTTGCAGCGAAATCAGACAAGGTATTTGCCATCATGTTCAATCAACGTACCAACTGTGTGTATCGTAAACTCCACGATATGATCGAGAGCGGTGAATTCGGACAATTAAAACGGGTTAACTGGATCATCACCGACTGGTACCGCACCCAGAGCTACTATGATGCAGCTGACTGGAAAGCCACATGGGACGGTGAAGGCGGCGGCGTTCTGCTCAATCAGTGCCCCCACCAGCTGGATCTCCTGCAATGGCTCTGCGGCCTCCCCGTAAGTGTCCGGGCGTTCTGTCACGAGGCCAAATGGCACAATATCGAGGTGGAGGACGATGTCACCGCATACATGGAGTTTGAGAACGGTGCGACCGGTGTTTTTGTAACCTCTACCGCCGATGCACCCGGAACCAACCGATTGGAGCTCACCTTTGAACTGGGCAAGGTTCTCTGTGAGCATGGCAAGCTGACCTTTTACCGGCTCAGTGAGAATGAAAGAACCTTCTGTATGACCGAAAAGGAAGGCTTCAAGACCCCTGACGTTACCGTTATCGATATTGAAACAGACGGGCAAAACGAACAGCATATCGGTGTCCTGAAGGCTTTCACCAATCGAATTCTCCATGGTACTCCTCTGGTTGCCTCCGGAGAAGAGGGCATCCGCGCCCTCACCCTTTCCAATGCCATGCACCTGTCCAGCTGGCTGAACCGGACCATAGAACTACCTCTGGACGAAGACCTGTTCCTGCAGGAATTGAATAAGCGGAGAGCCACCTCCAAGAAAAAAGCAGATACCGGCATCGTCTTTGACACAACCGGCACCTACTAACCACAGTGGTTCCGTGCATCGGAGGAATCCGCAGGCACAGTATCCCTATGAATCTAACACGACATCAATCAAGGAGAATGAAAAAATGAATTGGAATACAAAGATAACAGGATTTTCCGATGAGATTGCCCCCGATCTGAAGACCCAGGTGGAATCGTTCCATCGTCTGGGCATCTCCCACATAGAGATGAGGGGCGTCGATGGAAATAATCTCATCTACCACAACGACGCGAAAGTCCGGGAGATCAAAAACTACCTGGACGGCAACGGAATCACCCTCTCCGCCCTGGGCTCTCCCCTGGGTAAAATCGGTATCACGGATGATTTTGCTCCCCATTTCCAGGACTTCCAGCGGGCTGTTGAGATTGCCCACATGATGGATACTCCCTATATCCGCATGTTCAGTTTCTATCTTCCGGCAGGCAGTACCCCGGAAGAATATGAAGGACCCGTATTTGACAGGATCTCCAAGCTTGTTGAATACGCCGGCTCCCAGGAGGTCGTTCTGCTCCATGAGAACGAAAAAGGAATCTACGGAGAAAAGGCAGCTGAATGCAAGAAACTGATGAACGAATTCTACGGAACCAGCTTCCGGTGCATCTTTGATTTCGCCAACTATATACAAGCCGGAGAAGATACACTGGAGGCATACCATCTCCTGAAGCCCTACATCTCCTATATCCATGTGAAGGATGCGCTGAAAGAGAATGGGAAGGTCGTCCCGGCCGGAATGGGGGACGGTATGCTTCCGGAGATTCTCTCGGATCTGCATCAGTCCGGGTATCAGGGTTTCCTATCCCTGGAGCCCCATCTCTTCCAGTTCACCGGACTCTCTGAGCTGGAAAAGACCGAACATAAATCTCTCGTGGATGCCAAACCCTTAAGTGGTTTTGAGGCTTTCTCTCTCGCCCATTCCTCACTGATGCATATTTTGAATGAACTGTAACCTCAAACAGCATAGCACTCCGTTATTGCTTGGGATCACTAAGAAATATCCGACGGAAACGAACATCCGAAAGCATACGCTTCCAAATCGTTTTCGCCGGATATTCTGCCATTCCACCGGTTTTCCCAGTCTCTCTATTCTTGCGTCTCTCCTATACTCTGTAATGGAATAAGACATTTTCTCTCAAAAGTTACCGTCTGCTCCTTCATAGAAATCTTTCCGACCTCTTTTTCATGTCGATACTCTGCGCAATTCATACACCCATACATGCCAGTAGCTTGTGTCGGACTCGTAATCACCAACCAGACGAAGACCACTTTTCTCATAATCAACAATCTCCCCGCACGAGAAAATGTAATCACACCCCAAATCCTTCAATGCATTCCAGTCATACTCCAGGTTCTCGTATTGCACATTACGATTCTTCCCGTTCATATAAGAGGTTCCGGTCTGACTGTTGAAAAGATAACATCTGCTGCCCCACAGGTCATAGTATATCTCGGAAACCGAATCCTTCTCCAGTTCTTTTTCCATAACCCGTCTGAATTCATGCTTGTATTCCAAAGGATAAGAATTCGCATAGCCATCCACAGTATAAAATCCGTGCATTAAGGCAGGCGTAGGATTCATTCCGATATGCACGATTCTGTACTCTGTCATCTCCCTGCCGATTGCATGCTCAATCTCCTCCATCACATCATCGGAATAGAATGCTCTCCATGTAATATTACCGGTTATCTCGCTTCCGTTTCGCAACTGATTCACACTCATGTAGAAATAGGATCTGGAAGCAATCAAGCGAACGGACGGCAATAATGTTACAACCACAACCACGCAGGTCACGCTCCGCACCCATAGCCGATTCCCTCTGTTCCACCACAGCCTGATACAAAGTGCCATCTCAAGCCAGAAAAGAGCAGGCATCAGCCAGGAAAATCTGTCCATCTGGAAATAGCGCAGAATTCCGTTGCACTGATTTTTAAAGTTTACATAAATTTCCGAATTCAAAAAGGCATACAGCAGAGACATTCCCAGAATCGCCACTGCTCCCCATACTGCTCTTTTCAATTTGCCCGCATACTCTCTGTCCTTCGAATCCCTAAAAATAATTCCGGCAAGGAGCATGAGTGCCATCGGAATCAACAGATATTTCTGGCAGGCTTCCGCATGCTGCACAACGCCTGTCAGCATATTACGGAACGCCTCCCGGAAAGGCAGGGCGAACCCTACGAATTCTGTCCGGTGACTGACGAATCCGTCCTTTTTCAGCAGAATCTCCAATATAAGCTGAATATTAATCAGACAGGACAACGCGCAAAAGAGAAAGAATCCGACGATGGAATGCCTGCTGACGGTCTTCTTTATGAAGGACCAGACCAATATCCCCGCCCAGATGATTCCCATTACATAACCTGTAAACACAAGATGCGCAGTCAGGGTATACAGCAGGATACACCCGTATCCCCAGAAAAGCTTCTTTTTGCTCTGAAGAAGACAGATTCCGAGAAAGCATATGGGAATGCCTGCCACCGCGCCCCCATACACGGGATAGAACGGCAACATCGCAAAACACCCGGCAGTCAACAGGGAGATGATCCCTGATTCCGTAAACCTGTTTACCAGGAAATACATCCCATAAAATGCAATAGCAAACACAATCGCATACTGAATTACAAAGGCAACAAACGGGCTGAATAACCGGTACAGTGGAATAAACAAAAGCGCAAAGGGTTGGAGCGCGCTAGACTGCAGCCCTCCCATCATCTCAGGATACGCAGAGAGATGCTCCCCCATATGTCTCGCCGGCAAAACATAATGCAGTATGTTCTCATCCATCTGATCATGCCAGACAAACACTGAATTTTCTCCCATAATCAGGTAGGGAACAAAAACAAGCAGCTGCAGAACGATTCCCAGCAGCCAAAGTGGCTTTCTATCCAGTTTTTGAATAAAGCAATTTCCTTCATGTATCATGATTCTTTTCCTCTTGCGGATTCGCTTGTCCTTGCAATTTCGGCAGACCGGACTTTGTGAGTGTGTGAAGAAAAGTCTGTAAATACTAATCTTCTATGATAATGATTAGGCTGGAAGCTCCTACGTGAGCTCTCAGCCCTTGTTTTATATATAACAGTCCATGCTGATGCATGTCAAGAGCAGGCGAATTCCCCGCCCGTCAAAAGCTTCCATCATTTCTTTGATTGTTCCGTCGAGAAGATCCTTAAGTGCATCCTGGATATCTTGGGCAGATTCGATGTCATACTCCTGTAGAAGCATCTGAATGATGTTGCGTTTACCTTCGGTCATTTGTACTTTGTGTACTGGTTTCTTTTCTCTTGCCATAATAAAAGGCCTCCTATGACTTTACATTTTATCATAGAAGACCCTATAAATCTTTATTTACAGAAAAACTTTCACAGACTTATGGTAAACGCATAGGAGCCCGCCAAACCTGGCGAGCTCCTTTTTGATTAATCTTCATTATCCCATGAGTTGAAAGTATCTGATGATCTATGATCCATAGTATGTAATTCTCCCGAATCCATATCCAAAGCCATTCCTCCGCCCATGTCTTGCATGAGATTTCCGTCAGAATCCATCATCATTCCACCACCCATGTCCATACAAAAATCTCCATCAGAATAATCAAAGATAGGTTTCATTCTTTACACCTCCCATAATAATCTTTGTTTTTCTCTTGTTAACTCGCTTTTTCTTACATTTTC
>JAEDCX010000098.1 GCA_016293925.1 Lachnospiraceae bacterium
TTATTGGCTTCAATCTGCTGCTGCTGTGCATCCTGCTTCTTCTGAAGCTTCCTTCCCATAATGTAGAGAACGATCAGTATGATTAATAATACACCAACTACAATTCCGAAAATAGGCCAGAACATGATTGTATCCTCCAAAATCCATTTGATGGAATCCGGTTCCATCAGCCACATCATTGTACCATTATTCGAGGGCGCGCGCAAGTATTTTCCAAGGAACAGGAACTGCCACAGAAGGATCTGTAAAAAAAGAATCCATTTTGTGAAGAATTTATGAAATCCCAAATATACTCTTTCAAAAAGGCGTCTTTTATGTTATAACGGTTATGTTGCTTTACATTTGCGCAATGCACAGAATAGGAGTGGAATCATGAAAAAAAGAGTAGTAAGTCTGCTGTTGGCAGTAATGGCGGTTGCGACATTGGCAGGATGCGGATTGAACGTGAATAAATCCAAGGACAAAGAAACGGAAGTTACGACGGACAACGGAGAGACGCTTGCCGCTTTGACAACGGACGAGTACATGACGCTGGGGGAGTATAAGAATATCACAGTGGATGTTACCAAGGCTGAAGTAACGGATGAGGATGTGGAAACATATATTGTTGACCAGCTTCTGGCCGGATATGGGAACGGAGTGGAACTGGCACCGGATGAAGCTGTACGGGAAGGTGACTACGTTGAGTACACCTGTGTGGGTAAAATCGATGGAGAGATTTTCGATGGCGGAAGCACCCCGGAAGGTGAGGTCTGGACGATGGAACTTGGTTCGGGAGGGATGATTCCCGGATTTGAAGAGGGAATTGTCGGTATGAAGACCGGGGAGACAAAAGATGTTGCGGCGACTTTTCCGGATGATTATCATGAGCCAAGTCTGCAGGGCAAGGAAGCAGTTTTCACCATTCATATTTCGTATGCGGAGAGAACGGAAGGCGCCGACGAACTGAATGCCGACGTATTGGAGTATTATGGATTTACCAATGAAGAGGACTGCAGAACACAGGTCAGAAAGCAGTTGCTGGCACAGGCAGAGACGGAGTTCAGACAGAGCTTTGAGAGTGCTGTTCTGGATGCGGTTTACGACAACTGCACCTTTCATCAGACGCCCCAGTTTCTGATTGATACGTTCAAGAAGAGCCTGGAAGATTATTACCAGTACTACGCTGATTACTACGGAATTCCCCTGGAGGACTTCATCGTGGATTATGTTCAGATGTCCATGGATGCATATCAGGAACAGAACAATACGATTGCTACCATGTACGCGAACCAGTATGTGCTCTACGAGGCGGTGTTCGATGCGGAGGGTATGCAGCTGACAGAGGAGGATCTCAAGGCGGAAGCGGATCAGACAGCCGAGGATTACGGCTACGCATCCACGGACGCGTTATATGAGGACTTCGGAGAGAGCGAGTTCCGTGATTATGTGATGGTTCAGATGGTGATTGAGAAGATTCTGGATTATGCGAAAGATGTGAACAACGTAGTATATGATGACAGCGTTTATGCTACGGAGGAGTAAGCGTGAATAATCATGCCGATTTAATAAGAGTTCTTTGTGATTTTCTTGATGCAGAACATCGCGGAACGAGGATTTATATTAATCTGAAAGTGTATGACCAGTTGTAATGGTGGTTTGTTATGAAGTAAAACCCCTCGGTACAGGGCTGAAAATGCCGTGTGTCGAGGGTCTTTATATGCATACACATATGACTTGCAATATATGTGCGAATATATATCTATATTGACAAGCGCATATATATATATATTATGATATGTATGGGAAAGGAGGAACCAATTTGTAATTTATATCAAACTGTAAACGAGGAATTCAAAAAGAGAAAGGAAAAGGGGAACAAGATGAAAAAGAAATTATTGGGTATTTGTACGGCATTATGTATGTTAATCACTTTCTGTAGGCCAATATCGGTACAAGCGAGGTCGCATGTGCATGCGTTCTCTTACGCAGGCACTTTCTGCTATTATTCTGCACAACTTTACGAACATCCGTATTATCAAAACGGAGTCTATAAGTCATGCAAGGTAATAGGTTACTATTATCATGATAAGGAGACATGTGGATGTGGCGCGGCACAATATGTCAATAAAAGAATCAGTGAGAGGAATGTCGAACTATGTGGAATGCAGTGAGAAAATGCATACTTACAGTTGTATGCCTATCCATGGCGTGCATGTTGCTGATATCCTGTGGGAAGCAGGAGCCGGCGCAGGAGGATACCGTAGCGGATACGGTGGGAATCATCGCCGAAGAACGGTATATTGCCGGTTCGGTTACAGAATTGGAGGAGAGATACAGCGACTGCCAGTATGTAATGGAGCATGGATTCTTTTTCCGGGGCGATAAGATCGTTCAGTTATGTGAGATACAAGAGGACAGCGGTGAGAAGCATATCGTGATCATCCGTCGGGAGGTGGAGGATCCTGCACAGCATGATACGGTTCTTGTGGATTTGGGTTCACTGTATGATGTGGCAGAGGAGCCGGGACAGACAGAACCGTCTGTTATTCGCATGAAGATTGCTTCAGACGGAGAAATCTATTGTACATTGAATGTGGAAAACAGATTTTACATGGTTCAGATAACGGATGAGACGGTTTCCATTGTGGCTGAACTGGAGGAGGATCTGGCAGATTGCGAGTTCGATGTGCGTCCGGATGGGAAGTTGTATTGCTATACCCCAAGATCAACGCAGGTGTATTGTCTGGATCCGGTATCCCGGGAGAAAACAGTGATCCGCGCAACGTACCCGATCCAGACAATCGCTTATGACGAGATTCATAATGAGGCGATTATGCTGGAGGCAGATGGTAGCAAATGTGTTATCGAATCCGAAAACGGGGAACAGAATTACTGGGATGATGAGATGATATCACCTTATGGGATGTCTCTTTCCTGTGATTCTAAGACCGGACAGTGCTATTCTTCGGATGTGACGGGTATATATACGGATGCGGAGTGTATATATGATTTTATTGGGAATGCGTATATCATAGATCACATAGATGCATTCAGAGTAACTGACGGCGTGTATGAACTGGTCGTATGCATGAATGATGATTATTACTATGTGAAGTTATATGAGGGAGTGATCAGGAATACGAAAAAAGAACTGACACTTGCCACTGGATACATTAATGTGAATCTGCAGCTTGCGGTGGCACGGTTTAACAGATCCAATGATGAATATTACATTACAATCTGCCAGATGGAAGATTGGTCTGAACATTCAGGCTATATGGATGAGATTCACAGACAATTGACGGGCGGAGATGGACCGGATATATACACAGATGATGCATTGCAGAATGTGACAGAGTATATTGAAAATGGGTATATCAGACCGGTTACCTGTCCGATTGACAGAGAGCGGTTCCAGAGAGGCTGTATGGATGGGCTGAGTGTGGATGGCGTTCTCTATGGTGTGCCCTATGACTGTAAACTGAGAACGATTTGTTACCCGTCCTCTTTTGCGCAAAGCGGAGATAGGCTGAATGTGTCACAGTTTATGGCAATGGTTGAAAGTACCAACGCAGAAATCGTTGCGTGCGGTATGGACGGAATCGATATTATTATTCATTTCTTTCTTTCCGACAATGCCAATACCACGTACATTGACTGGGAAAAAGGGGTAAGCCACCTGAATGAGTCTTCTTTTCGGAATGCGCTGGAGTTTGCGAAAAAGTATGCTGACACGTCGGGCACGGAAACGGAAGAGGCATCCTATCTAAAACAGGGTAAATCGGTTGCAATGGTCTGCAGTATTGATGCATTGCAGGAAATGAATTATCTTGAGGCAGCTTTTCAGGGAAAACCGTATGTAGGTGGATATCCATGTGTGGACGGGAACGGAACATACATAGAGGTGAGAGCACTCTATGGAAGCAGTTCGACAGAACATCCGGAAGGGGTGGATGCCTTTATGGAGTTCGTGGTTCAGGATTCTGTCCAGATGCAGGCTGTGGATTGGGATATGCCGATATCCGGAGTGATTGGCAATGTTCCACAGTTTCCGGTGGTATTATCGGCAATGGAGTATCTGATCGGTAAGGATCGGTATTGCAGATACGTGACGAGTTACCAGATGGGAAATGGTGTGAGATATAACGAGAAGGATCTGAGTCAGCAGCAGGTTGATCTTTTCCGTTCGCTTTACGGGAATGCGGCCTGCTACAGTTGGAACATAGATCAGGTGTACGATCTGATTGAGGAAGAGTTGGATCCTTATTATGAAGGTGATAAGTCGGCAGAGGAGGTCGCAGGGATTCTGCACAACAGAATCCAACTGTATTTAGACGAACATAAGTAGACGGATGTAAGAAGATGAAACCCGTGGCGGGGGACGCTCCATAGATGGAGTTATCCCATGCCACGGGATATTTTATGCCTTGTGACGATCCCGATAGGCCTCGATCACTTCTCGTTCGCTGAAATGATATTTCACACCTTTGATTTCCTGATAATCTTCATGTCCTTTGCCAAGACAGATGATCACGTCGCCATCCTGGGCATGATCCATGCTGTATTCGATGGCCTCTGCCCGGTCTTCGATCTCAATGTACTTCCCGTTACTGCGGGCAAGCCCCACCTTGATATCTGCGTTGATGGAAGAGATCTCTTCGTCACGGGGATTATCACAGGTTAAGATGGATAACTGAGCCAGTCTGCCGCACAACTCACCCATGGCATACCGGCGCAGCTTGGAGCGGTTTCCGCCACCGCCATAGACGCAGACAATACGACCGGGTTTGTATGCCAGAATGGTGGTCAGAAGACTCTCTACGCTGGCTTCATTGTGGGCATA